>JBGPAN010000315.1:0-5204 GCA_041480785.1 Bacteroidota bacterium
AGAAGAAGGTCGCCGAGGCACAGGCGAAGGGAGACTATCAGGCGATTGCGAAACTCGCCCAAGAAATGCAGCAGAAATCAGGCCAGATACAATTGAAGAATATGGAAGGAAAGAAGGTCCCGATAGACATTCGCATCCACATTAATTCGAATTCCGGGGAGGCGATCGACCCTGATGGTGTGCTGTTTGAGCGAGCAGGAGTCATCGCGCTGAAAGAGAAAAACGACGCAACGGACGAAAAAAGCAGAGTCCGCGTGTTTTTCGATCCCGTCAATCTGAAAGACACGAAGCAGCTCTCAAAGGTCGATATGAAAATGCCCGAGAAGGGTGTGAGTTCGAAGACAGCAGTATACAACATCACTATCGAGTTCGATGGCCCGACCACCGAGATTGAAGCTTGGGCAAAAAAGCTCGAAACCGGCAAGGTGTTGGCTCAAATCGATGGGAAATAGATTGACGAGTTCCAATCACGGTTCGCCGGCAACGGCAAGATGAACATGATGAAGAACATCGTCATCGCCGGCAGCACACAAGGTATTGGTTACGGTCTTGCAGATGGTTTTCTCAGACTGGGGTGTTCGGTAGCGATCAGCGGCCGAACGCAGCAGAAGGTCGATGCGGCAGTGGCAACTCTCAGCGCGGGCCACAGACCAGAACAGTTGATGGGATTTGCGTGCGACGTAAGGAGATTTGAACAGGTCCAGTCGTTCTGGAACGCCGCAAAAGTCCGCTTCGGCAAAGTCGATATCTGGATTAACAATGCCGGGATCAATGCGGGCCAAATTCCTTTCTGGCAACTTCCGCCGGACCGTATTCAAGCAGGTGTTGAGACAAATCTGATCGGCGCGATGAATGGCGCCGTTGTAGCGATCAGGGGAATGCTGGAGCAAGGATCGGGCGCAGTCTACAATATGGAAGGCCTCGGCAGCAATGGCCGGAAGATCAAAGGACTGACGCTCTACGGCACAACAAAATATGGCCTTGCCTATCTCACGGATGCGCTCGCTGGTGAAACCAAGGGTACTCCTGTGATCGTTGGGGCTATCAGGCCCGGCATGGTTGTGACGGACCTATTGACAAAGCCCTTCGAAGGCAAGCCCGCAGAGTGGAAACGAGCGAAGAAGGTATTCAATGTTCTGGCAGAACGAATCGAAACGGTGGCACCCTGGATTGCCGACAAAGTCATCACCAACACCAAGTCAGGAATCCGCATTCAATGGTTAACGCCCTCAAGATTGGGATTCTGTCTCTTGAGAGCGCTCTTCAGCAATCGCGACTTGTTTCGTTGATGGACGCACGTTTTTTCCCCTGGAGCACACCATGTTAGCGAAACTGAAGGATTACATTGTCGTTTGCATTCACAGCAAGACACCCCTTACAGGCATCGATCTGAGAGTGTTGCAAGACAAGATCCGCGCGTCAAAACCGCACTACTGGGAAGAGACAGAACCCGGCATTTTCCTTTCGTTCTATCTCATCAAGCGAGGCGGCAGGACGAAGAGTCTCAAACTGACTGCAGGCGCCGGGAGTCTGAGAAAAGCAGGTACGGCATTCGAGGAACTTGGGATCGGCAAGACCGTGGGTGAGCTGATCACAGAGAGCAATTGGTACGGGAAGATCTTGACCTGCCCCTTCGGCGATGCAGTCAACAAAGCGCTGAAGAGAGCCCGCGAAGATGCCGAGAAGGGTTTTGCACGAACGCCAACAGGAGAAGAGTCCGGAAATTGAAAAAGTCGATGATTGATATTCTCTCGGCCGCGGGTTTATTGTCGATGATAGCAGGTGTTCTGCTTCTTCTACGGAATCAGGGACTCCTCTCCCCTTCTCCAATCGTCATCGGAGTTCAAATCCTCGCATTCTTCCTGATGATCTGGGCAAGAGTGACCTTCGGACGTCGCAGCCTCCATGCCACAGCCAGTCCGACGGAAGGTGGCCTGGTGAAAACAGGACCTTATCGATATGTTCGCCATCCCATTTATGCCGCGGCGTTGTTCATCACCTGGGCTGGAGTGTTTGGAAATCTTTCTGTCGTCAATGTCGGATTTGGCCTTCTGACTCTTGCGGGTGCCCTTGTCCGCATCCACTGCGAAGAAACACTCGTTCGGGTCCGCTATCCGGAATACAATGAGTACGTCAAGAGAACAAGACGCTTGATACCATTTGTGTTCTGATATTGAAAATACCTCGAAATATCAGGGCTTCTCAACGCGACAAAGACACCCAGATTGATCCCCCTTTCATAACTTTCCGGGAAAACTCTCGTCCTTATATGGGCAGAGTCCCTTCCATCTAACGGTCCAGGATCATGACGAACAACACCTCTTCTTCCCAACAAAACATCGGCAAGACCATACTCGAAGACCTTGGGCGGATGGATTTCGAGCGCTCAATGAAACGCGACTACAGGGAACTTCGGGACTTCATGCTCACGGAGGAGAGAGAAAAGCGTTTGAAAGAGATGAGAACTGTAAAACGCGCGCTCTACATCACCTGGTGGTTTCTCGAAGGCCTCGTTCTCAAACTCACTCCTGCTCGTCGCATCCTCCTGCTGATTGCTGTCCTCCTCATTATCAGCAGTTGGGGCAACAATGGAAATGAAGGTTTCCATTTGCTTGGCGCGCTGGTGTTGTTATTCATCATCATGCTCGAGCTGAAGGACAAGCTCATCGCACACGAGGAATTGGAGGCGGGTCATGCCGTGCAAAATGCTCTGATGCCTGAACGTACACCCCAGGTACCAGGGTGGGGTCTTTGGCTGTTCACACGTTCTGCCAATGAAGTCGGTGGCGACCTCGTCGACTTCATCAACATCAACCCAGAACGAGTGGGCGTGACGTTGGGAGATATTGCTGGAAAAGGATTACGCGCGGCCCTGCTCACCGCAAAACTTCAAGCAACCATTCGCGCGCTAGCTCCCGATCTCCCATCACTCTCGGAGCTCGGCCAGAAGCTTAACTTCATTTTTTGCCGCGACAGTCTGCCGAATATCTTCGCTTCCGTAGTGTACTTGGAAGTACAGCCTAACACGGGCTTCGTCCGATTGGTCAACGCCGGGCATCTTCCTCCCATCATCGTACACGGCGGACAACTTGAGAAAACGGAGAAGGGCGGAA
The DNA here is from genome assembly GCA_041480785.1 of Bacteroidota bacterium. Taxonomy (GTDB): domain Bacteria; phylum Bacteroidota; class Ignavibacteria; order UBA10030; family UBA10030; genus UBA9647. The sequence goes on from JBGPAN010000315.1 coordinate 3,114, forward strand.
TGGCTCTTGGACTTTCCACTCAGGCCGCATTTCAGGAACAGCACATCGAACTGAACACGAATGATATGCTCTTTGTGTACTCTGACGGCGTCACGGAGGCCCGCGATGAGCAGGGCGCATTTTTCGGAGAACAGAAGATTCTCGATTTGCTGCCGCAGCTCGCGACGTACACCCCTCAACAAATCGGCGAACGCTTGCTTGCCGAAATAGATCGATTTATCGGTTATGCGCGGGCATATGATGATATCACCATAGCCATTCTCAAACGCCTCTAGCGGATTGCGGCAAAACAAAAACTCGTCACGTTGAGCGTAGTCGAAACGTCTCAAGAGACGCGAATAACAGGGTTCGACTCCGCTCACCCTGACGGTTTTCCTTGTTCGTGTGTCTCTTTCCGCATCCTCCTGGAGCTTCTTACCATCTTTTTGTAACTTGCACCTGCGAACCAACAGCAAGTGATGGTCCTCGATCACCTGTCTATCACCGTTGGAATCCATACTTCCGACATTGCGGCGACAGCCGGGTCTCTTCAGAATGTTGTGCGAAACTCTCGGTCTCAATCTTCTGTTTATACTTGAGGTTCGCATCTGTAAATCAAGGATTCAAGTCAACCGCCTTTTGGGAGGGGTTGAAACCCCCGGAAATATTGTTTCAGATTTCTGGCCACGTCCTTTAGGGCGTGGCCAGAGCCCTGACCTTTTTACCCGCCGTAGTCCAAAGGACGAAGGCGGGCAGGTCATGGAATGGAAAAAGGACCACCAAACCTCCAAAGGGCTTTAGCCATTTTCCAACAAGCGGTCAACTTGAGTTAAGGAGTATGTCATGGCCAGGATACCTATTACACCGCAACTACAGTTGCTCCTGACGCTCATCGATCAGTCATATCACAAGAAATCGTGGCACGGGACGAACCTGCGGGGGTCAATTCGCGGTCTGACCGTACGCGAGGCACTATGGCGTCCTTCTCCCGACAGACATAACGTCTGGGAAATTGTCATCCATTGCGCCTATTGGAAGTATGCAGTGCGGCGACGGATCATGGGAGAGAAACGAGGATCGTTTCCACTCAAGGGGAGCAATTGGTTTCGCCGGACAGGGAATCTCACGGAAACGCAATGGCGAAGCGACGTGCAGTTGATGGAAGAATGTCATCGATCACTGCGCGAAGTTGTCACTAAGCTCGATGCGGAAGATCTGAAGCATATCCCGCACGGAAGCACCGTGGAGAATGCAATGATCCTGACCGGCATCGCATCGCACGACGTGTACCATGCAGGACAAATTCAGATTCTCAAACGACTCATGAAATGAAAGGACCACGAGCAAGCATCCTCATCGAGCGCTGCCTGACGTGAAGACAGTATGAACCGAATCAACTTCATTATTTTCTTTTCCATTTTCTTTCTTCTCTACGGCCTTATCAACTTCTATGTATTCCTCCGTGGGTGGCAGTCGATTCTTGCTGATTCACCGATCCGAACGCCGTATGCATTGGTGTTCTGGACAGTCGCCCTGTCGTTTATCGCAGGTAGATTCCTTGAGCGAGCGGCAATCACTCCGTTCAGCACAGCCGTGGTATGGGTAGGAAGTTTCTGGTTTGCCGCATTTGCCTATTTCACGCTGGCAGCCCTTTTCATTGACCTGCTCCGATTGATCAACTATGTCGTACCGTTCTTTCCCGCGTTCGTCACCGGCAACATGGCGAGGACCAAAGCGGTCTTGGCCATTGGCGTGTCTTCAGCGGTGGTCATTGCAATTGTCGTTGGGTATTTCAATGCGAAAAACCCCAGGGTCAAGACACTTGAAATTCACATCCCCAAATCTGCTGATTCATTGAAGACGCTCAATGTTGCCGTGGCATCGGACATCCATCTGGGGACGATCATCGGGAACGGGAGACTGAACAGGATTGTCGATACGATCAACAGCCTCCACGCCGACCTCGTTCTGTTCCCGGGAGACATCGTAGACGAAGATCTTGCCCCTGTCATCAAACAAAACCTTGGAGAAACGCTTCGTACAATCAAGGCCAAGTACGGAGTCTATGCTGTCACCGGCAACCACGAGTATATCGGCGGAGTGGAGGAAGCA
>JBGPAN010000316.1:0-5135 GCA_041480785.1 Bacteroidota bacterium
CGAGAACTGCCCAACTACTGAACATGTCCGATGTTGCCCGCGATCTCGGAGTTGCAGTCAACACGGTGAAACGATGGATCTCGATTCTGGAAGCTTCTTACATCATCTTCCTGCTACCGCCATTCTACAAGAACTTCGGAAAACGAATCACCAAGTCGCCGAAACTGTACTTCTTTGACACAGGACTCGTCTCATTCCTGACAGGTATCAACGACGTCGAGGTATTCGAACATGGCCCACTCTATGGCCCGCTGTTTGAGAATTATGTTGTCTCGGAAATCATGAAACGCCAAATGCACACGAAGGCGGATTCGGAGCTGTTCTATTTCCGGACGAGCAATGGTGTAGAGATTGATCTCATACTTGACCGCAAGACAGAACGAGAGTATTTCGAGATTAAGGCCAGCGAATCATATCGCTCAGAAATGACGAGACCGATGGAAACCATCAAGAAAGAATCAGAGAAGGGCTATTTGCTCTATCGCGGCAGGGGTGAGCGCTCGAGCCCCGATTTGCAGATCATCAACTACGGGAAGTATCTGGAGCGGTGAAAATCCATTTGATGCGAAGGAATAAGGCAGTGTGTTGCATTGACACAGCCAGCTCATTGCACCCTTCGATCCTTCGACAATCTCGGGATGTGACATATTTCTTTCGGTTGGCCGACCTCCACGCCGCGGTTTCCCCCACGCAACCTTCGGAAGGTCGCCCCGCTCTGCTGAGGTGCCGGGCACCTTCCTCGCCTGGCATGCTCGCCATTCGTCGAAACGAACGGCTCTATATATAGCCTGCCTGAGTCGAAGAACCACCCCTCAAGTCAAGGATCCATTCCTTGTGTGCCCACCCTGGCATGCCTTCCTAGGTTACGACACTTTTTTGCCTGTGCCGGTGTTCGCACTACAGGGAGGGTCAGCGTAGAAAGTCGGCGAGCCAAACATCCGGCCTGTTGCCTTTTGTTCTGATCTGCAGTAGCTTTCCATAGTTACTTGATCTCCTAGTGAGTTTTCCACGAACTTCATCAGCGGGAGAAACAGCGATGCCTCCACTTAGTATTGCAGACAAGAAGATACTCTCCAAAACTGTATCGACATATTATGGTGGTCCGCGCAAAAGGACGGTCACGAAAAAGAGGTGGAAAGGAATCTCTGAGAAGGTCCTCTTTGAAGAACCTGTGGTCAAGCAAAGAGAAGTCGATGCAGGTCCTCAATCATTCGTGTATTCGTTCATCGTCATCGCCAATATCGTTTCTCTTGGGGTCCTGTTCTCCCTCAACCTCCTTGTCGGAATTATCCTGCTGGTCGTCTCGAATGTCGCTGGCTTTGTCCTGTCGCGGGGATTCAGAGCAAAGAGAACAGAAGAGTACGAAGAGATCCAGACTGTCGAGAAGGCCGTCGAGAAAGAAGTTGAAATCGAACCTGAGGTCTTCGAAGAGGAGATCCCCCAACAGCACAAGATTGTTACCATCGGCAGAGGCGCCATACGGTTCGAGGCGATGAGGTTGGGGGGACATTCGCTGCTCCTTCCTCCAAGAGGACTCTCCACATCTCCCGGAACGGGGTATCCTCTCTTGGCCGATGTCGTGTTACTTTTGAAAAGCAGTTCAAAGCTTGAGAGGACTCTGGATCGAATACCCTCGGTACTTTCCGGAGACAAAGGAACGTACATCGTGAACGAAGAGACATCCTATGGTCAGGCAATCAGCCTGCATGGATTCGAGAAACATCTCCAGGATGGCTTTGCGGAGATTGCCGACTCATATCGCCGCATCGACGAAGCGAAGATCGATGTATCGTACTCTGGATCTAGCAAACTGATTCAATACTTGCGAAAGCGGGATGAAAGCGGCACTCCTCCATCTCCCGATATCAATAGCTTCAGGAGTCTCCTGGCATCCGACGGTGGACCGAAGCTGGAAGACTTTTCAAGAAAATGGATACAGGAGTGGTCGGATCATCTGTCGTTACTGCACGCGGTGAGATTCGAATCATTGAAGGACAAGCTGGCGACCTTAAGCCATGCACTCAGCAATTCGATCAACTACTCTGCCTTCTCCTTCTACTGTCCGACGTGCAATGAGGAGATTCAGCGGGAGATCCTTCAGCACGATTATTCCGTGCATGCGCTCACGCTCTCGAGTCCGCTTTCGTTGCCCAGGAGTACGCGTTGCGTCTACAACCCGGAAGATGGTTCGTGGAGGTGCACTTCGTGCGAAAGCAAAACTCGAAATCCCATCCCCATCAGCAAGATGCTTGACGAAATACTCCTTCCAGCTTACGATAGGCTCATGGAGGAACACAAGATTGAGCGATTGAAGGCTCATCGTGAGGTCAGGGGAAAAGAGATGAGCTCGAGAAACGAGATGGAATCCGAACTGGAGAAAGCTTTCTATGATTATGTCTCCGAGATGCATTCCCTTTCAGATGAAATGGATCGGATGAAAGCAGAAATCGCAGGGGAGAAGGATGCGATCCACTCCATGAAGAGAGTCATGAGGCAGTACGATCTGGAACAATCGGCGCTGATGAAAGGGATCCTGGAGTTTAGCGACATGAAGGCTGCAGAAGTGCACGAAAGAACGAAAAAGGTTGTTCAGGAGGTCGATGAAGAGAAGGAACGATCCCAGAAACTTCTCGGTCAGACGACGATGGAATACTCCCGCGCGAAACGAATAGATGATGAACGGCGGGAGGTCTACCTCCGGCGAACTCTCCAGGCGTGTCAGAGAGTGGCCCTGAACAGCGATCTGCAGACGGCATTCCAGCGGGGACTGGCAAACGAAATGATTGAAGCCGGCGGGCAACGAAAGGAACAAATCGCCCTGAGCCATCAGCAGCTCGAGGTCGGCCGGGAGCAATCGAGAGCTCTCGGTGCGGACAATGACATCCTGCCGGCCACGGCGGGGGCACAGGGGATTGAAATCGACGTACCGGCTCCATGGAGATTTGACCGACGATTGGATATCGCAACGGGCAAGATTGTCGGCAAGATCATCGGAGAGGGTCACAAAAAAGCGAAGGAAAGGGTACCGCAAAATGGCTGAACAACAAAATGCGCCAGAGAAGATTCAGGTGACTTCGCCTGAGCTCGATGCCTTGAATGAAACTGCGCAGCGCGTTAGCGAATGGCTGCACAAGGACATGAAGGAAACGGTGCGTGCCCTACAGGTGCTCCCGACCATTCCCTCTCTGCTTGCGGATTTCAAGACAAGAATTGTTGAACAGTTCAAACTCCTGTTCACCAATCAAGTCGAAACCCAGATGATCGCGCGGGAAGCGAACATCAGAGTCCTTGAGCAGAAGGAAGGGGTTGTCGAAAATCACGTGAAGAACAAGAGAAAACAGTTCGAAGAGGCAAAGCAGCGCGTCAGCTCGAGATATAACAGGCTCTCGGACATGCAGACGACCGAACATTCGAACTTCCTCCGTCAGCTTGATGGTGATGCCTACGACATCCCGGAGAAGATTTACCCGAATCAGGTCCTGGGAAGATTTAGCTTTGATTCCGTTCCCTCGTATCGCTTTCTGGCAGCGCATACGGTCGAAAGTGCGGTGGTGAGAAACGAGTGTTTGAGCGATGGATATGGGAAAGCCGCTCAGGCAATAAGCGAGTTCTTGAATCGCCGCGAGCAGTTCTATCGGTCACTTGGGGGATCCGGTCAAACTCAACTCGAAGAAGGAACCTATGAGCTTCCTTATTGGATCGTTGGGATAGAAGACCGGTCGACCGGCATCGTAGAAGAAAAAGTGTTGTTCGAATGGGACGCCGCTGAGTCAGCGGAGGGGATCGATGCGGACAAGGTGAATGATCTTCGCAATCTTGCTCTTCAGTACAAGGATCAATGCGAGCGTGCGCAGGCATCCCCAGACGAGCTTGCTCAACTTGTTCAGAGCCTGAAGACAGAGTGCAACCTGCAGGATGACGATGCCCGAGCGTTGACAAAAGACTGCACGGGCTACTACGAAATCAAGGAGTCCTAAGAGTCTGCTGAGAAACCAAAACTCGTCGCGTTGAGCGAAGTCGAAACGCGTCGATTCGTGCAAATGACAGGGTTCGACTTCGCTCACCCTGACGATCTTGTTTTTTTTGAGTCTTTTTCCGCATCCTCCTCGTATTCAACAGGGCATCAAAGGAGCAAGGAACATGGAGACTGACAGCGTTCAAGACAGCACCCGCTACGTGGTTTCAGGACTTCACCATGGGAGCATTCTTCCCGGGAAACGCGCAGAGATGTGGCGCAACGCGTATCTGCTTCCTGGCTCGGACATCCGCGGAGGTGTGTGGTGTGATGAGCTGGAGCTCCACGGTCCAGACATAAAGATCGAAGAGTCGGTCTATGCGAGGGGGCGAGTGTCCATTGCTGACGAAGACCCGAAACATCCCAGGAATGGCAGTGTGACATTTGAGTCGTGTGTAACGACTCCAGATGCGCTGCTGATCAGCAGTGCAAAGTTCAAAACGAGGTTTCTATCTGATCTGTACGTCGGTCGGCTGAATATCTCGAACGCCATTGTCTATGGGAATGTTTTTGCGAAGAGCGCGATCATACGTAACTCTATTATATTGGGCGGCGTCTTTTGCCAGGGGAAGTTGGAGATCGAAGACAGCATGATTGGCACCTTCAAGACAAGGTCGGCTGCGATCGGAAAGAACGTGAGCCTCCTGATGCCTTTTGCCCTTTCGCACGAGCACATCACTCTCCAGCATCCGGTCAACGTGCTGACATTCTACAGCCTGTACAAGCATCGTGCCGAGGCGCCGGAGAACGACCGTATCATCCAGCTGGGCAACGATGATGTCCACCGGCTGTATCTGCCTTCTTCCAGTGCAGGTGTACAATCAGAGGACCAGGATTCATCCGATTTGTATTGCCTGTCGGTGGCTGAGAGAATTCTTGATTCAGACGCGTTTGTAGAGGTGTTTGAGTACAACTGTAAAATGACCGAGTATCTCTCTTTGGGCAAGCATTTTGATGCTGCAGCGAAGGGTGATCTTTTTGAGCGGCCGATGGAAGAACTCGAGGAGCGTCTCTGGGAGACCTTGCACTCGAAGCTTGAGAAGAGCGGAGCAGGGGACGTGGGGTGCTCGATCGAGGAGCTGTTCAAGCGTGTTGGAGAAAGAAAAGTGCTGAGCTGACA
>JBGPAN010000317.1:0-5113 GCA_041480785.1 Bacteroidota bacterium
ATTCAACGGCAGCTCGGTTGACCTCAACAAATGGGAATACGAGGTGAACGGAAACGGAGGTGGGAACAATGAACTGCAGTACTACACTGCAAATCCATCGAACTCCTCTGTAGAAAACGGGTTGCTCGTCATTCGCGCTCTCAAAGAAAACTATCTCGGCAAACAATACACTTCCGCGCGCATGAGGACGCTGCACAAGGGAGATTGGAAGTACGGACATGTTGAAGTCCGGGCGAGGCTTCCGTACGGACAGGGACTCTGGCCTGCCATCTGGATGTTGCCGACGGATCCTGTAACCGGCTGGCCGACGAGTGGAGAAATCGACATCATGGAATTGCTCGGTCAAGATCCCTGGACAATCTACGGGACCATTCATTTCGCTCAGTCGGGGCAACACCAGCAAATGGGGGGCAGCTATAAGCTTAAGACAGACTCATCTTTCGCTGCGGGGTTCCACGTCTTCACCATTGAATGGGATTCGACATCGATTCAATGGTTCACTGATGGAACGAGGTACTTCACGGCAAATAAAGGTGCACCATTTAATGTGCAATTTCATCTCTTGCTCAATGTCGCGGTTGGCGGAAACTGGCCAGGCAGTCCAAACGAGTTCACGACATTCCCCCAACTAATGGTCGTCGACTATGTCCGGGTCTATCAGCGGCCGTAGGGAATTTTCAATGCAACGTCTCCGAGCACTGACGGGAGAAGAATTCAAGTGAAAACCATCATTATTCTCCTGACTGCAGTGGTCACGATGAGTTGCGGTTCCACACGACCCACGGCACTGAACAAAGTTCAGACCTGGCAAATGTATGCAGCAGACAAGTCCTCAATGTTTGAAGCGGTTCGATCGTTTGCTAAGAAGGATGATTTCAAACTCCTCAGATTTGAAGAAGAAGCAGGCCGAATACTCGGACACAAATCCTTGGAAGATTCAGTGTTGAAAAGATCACGCGTTATCATGACGGCTATGGCTATAACGCAGATGGATTTAGTGCAATGCCTTGTTGATGTTAGGTTCAATTTCGCCAATGAGGTTGGAGAATACTCTCCACGCTCCCAACAGATCCTTTCTGCGTACTACTATCGCTTCTTCGATTACCTGGGAGATCTCTTCAAGCTGACTCGCATCTAGATTAGTTATTCAGATGATTCACGTTTCCTATCAGCGGTACTCGATGAAAAAATCGTCCTGTTTGTTTCGTCTCGCGGTAGTTGCACTCTTCCTTCTCGGAGGATGTGGCAAGAATGATGAGAGTTCTGTCTTCTCGCCGCCAGCGGTGGTGGTCAGTGGACCCTTCCCGCTGAAGGTAGGCAATTCCTGGACCTATAAGCTGACATCGTTTGACACGAGCGGCATCGCGCTTGGTGCACCCGAGGATTTCATCTACCGGGTCACAGAGGACACGACGGTGTTCAACGAAAAATGGTACTACTTATCCGGCGCTTTGTATTACATTGATCGCTCCGATGGAGTCTGGCGTGTGCTCAACGGGACTCCGGTCCTCTTTCTCAAGTATCCAGCCACAGTTAACGATTCGTATTCTTCGACCCTTGGCAAGATCAGGGTGATCTCGACCGGCGCAACGATCACAGTCCCTAAGGGAACATACAGCTGTTACCAATACCGTCTCTCACAAGCCAATGGCTCTCAGTACGACTACTACTTTCTTGAAGGAATCGGATTTGTACGTATTGATGTGTTCGAGCAGACCTTGGGTGGGCGAACCTACATCATGTCAACATATGAACTGGCGGGTTACGTCATCAATGAGAACTGATTGAGGCAAAAGGTAACCGGTTCAATTTGCAGTGGCTGCGAGACGGATCACAGAGGAGAACAGAAGCGCTGTCCAAAGCCCCCAGGTCACTTCATTAGGATCATCTTCCTCACATCCACAAAGCGTTTGTCGGGGTTATCGACTGACACGGCTTCGAGGCGGCAGAAATATATGCCCGAAGGCGCATCGCCATTCCATGCCTTCTCGTAGTATCCAGCTTCAGTTTCTTCATTTGAGATCTCTGCAATCCGTTGACCAAGAACATCGAAGATGTCGAGCTTGACTCGACTCCGGAACGGCACACCAAAGCGTAATACTGTCGAAAGATTGAAGGGGTTGGGATAGTTTGGAAAGAGAACGAAAACCTTTGGTCCCGATGGAGCCATCGCAACACCGGTTGCCACATCCTGATAAACGCGAACGTAATCGACCTCAAGTGTCTGCGGAAAGACAGTGAACGCGTCGGGCGATCCTGGCCAGCTCCCACCGACCGCAAGATTGAGGAGGATGAAGAACGGAGCGCGAAACGCGCTTAGCCCCGCGGGATTCGTATCGAGCGAGCAATACTGGATGCCGTCGACATACCACGTGATTTTCGAGGGGGTCCATGTGACAGAGAAGAGGTGATAGTTGTCGGAAAACCCCCCGGAGGTGAGTCGATAATTTAGTCCGTACTGGGCGTGAGAACCATTGTTGGCCCAATGCGCGGTTCCGAAAAGGTAGCCATCGCCCCCAGGAGGGTTTGACCTGCTGGCCCCGCCGATCATTTCCATAATATCAATTTCGCCGCACGCGGGCCAACCAATGCTGTTGATGTTCGCACCAAGCATCCAGAACGCAGGCCATAAGCCCTGTCCGTATGGAAGTTTCATTCTCGCTTCGATCCTTCCATACTGCCAAGACAATTTTGTGCTGAGTCGCGCCGACGTGTAATGCCTACCACCATACTCTTCCCTCAAAGCCGTGATGACGAGCGTTCCATTGCTGACCGTGAGGTTGCTTGGTCTGCTGGTGTAGTACTCAAGTTCGTTGTTCTGGACGTTTCCATCGTTCCGAATATCCCAGGTGGAGGTGCTGACTTGCGATCCGTTGAATTCATCTGACCATACAAGCTGGTAGTTCTGCGCGGAGGCGATCTGGCATATGGAGAAAACGATGCTAATGAGTGACGAGCAAGCCTTCTTCATCTCTATCTCTTGATTGAGTCCTCGATTCTGGTGAAGCCGTTTCTCCTGAGCTTGTGGCAGCAATCGCTAAGCTGAACAGGACGCTTCTGCGACGTCACTCTGCAACCTCTGTTCATCAACATCCTCTTATTGTCAAAACAGGGTGTAGATGAAGGGAGCGAGCGCGGATCCTTGGGTCAAGATTATGAACAATCCCAACAGGAGCAAGACAAAGATGATCGGCCCCAACCACCATTTTTTCCGGATTCGCATGAATGCCCAGAGCTCGCCGAAGATTGTCAGCTTGTTCCGAAGGGTCTTCAACATCTTCATAGAGTCCTCAGTCTAGTTCAAATTCCTCTTCCCATACTTCCTTGTAGGATCCAAGCTTTCCCTTTTCGATGATGTAACTTCCCATCACCAAGACATCCATCTCTGTCCTCATGAAGCAGCGCCATGCCTCTGCCGGGGTGCAGACAATTGGCTCTCCGCGCACGTTGAAGGATGTATTGATGATCACGGGACAAACAGTCTGCCGTTCGAATTCCGCAATCAAATCATAGTACAGGGGATTCTGGCTGCGGGCAATCGTCTGAAGTCGGGCAGAGCCGTCGACGTGCGTGACGGCCGGGATCGTCCGCCTGTCGGGACGCACGTTGGCAACAAAAAGCATGAACGGACTCGGCCGGTCAAACTCGAAGTAGTCCTCTGTCCGCTCTTCCAACACCGTCGGCGCAAACGGGCGAAAGCTTTCTCGAAACTTGATCTTCAAATTGACAATGGATTGATTCTTGGGGTTCCGTGCGTCTGCTAAAATGCTCCGGTTGCCCAGGGCGCGTGGCCCGAACTCCATTCTCCCCTGAAACCATCCCACAACTTTTTGATCGGCAATAAGCCTTGCGGTCTCCTGAAGAAGTTCTTGTCGCGAGCGCTGGCAATAGCTCACATGTTTTGATTTCAGGAGAGCTTCAATCTGATCATCCGAGAATTCGGGACCCAGAAAGGCATCGTCCATCACGTACGTCCGCGGCCTTCCGAGGATGGTATTATACACGTAGTATGCCGCGCCAAGGGACCCGCCAGCATCTCCTGCCGCCGGTTGGACGAAGACATCCGCGAACGAGGAGTTCTCCAGAATCTTGCTGTTCGAAACACAGTTGAGGGCGACTCCGCCCGACAGGCAAAGATGCTTCATTCTCGTCTCTCTCTCGACATGCCGCGCCACATTCACCATGATGGTGTCCGTCACCTTCTGGAGAGAAGCTGCTACATCTTTGTGAAACTGCGTCAGCTTCGATTCGGGTTGCCTGACCGGCTCCCCAAAAAGTTGGACGAATTTTCTTCCCACCATCTCTAACCCGTACTCATACGTAAAGTACTTCATGTTCAGCCTGAAGCTGCCGTCGTCCTCGATCAAGACAAGTTCCCGCGTAATGAGCTCGTAGAAATGAGGTTCGCCATACGGCGCCAATCCCATCACCTTATATTCCGCACTGTTCACTCTGAACCCAAGGTAATATGTGAAAGCTGAATACAACAATCCCAAGGAATGCGGAAATTCAAGGCACCTGCTCAGTTGAATGTCCGTGCCGCGTCCAACGCCATAAGTTGTCGTGTCCCACTCGCCGACGCCGTCTGTTGTGATGATGGCAGCTTCTTCAAAGGGAGAGACAAGAAAAGCACTTGCAGCGTGCGAGATGTGGTGTTCGGTGAAGAGGACTTCCCCTTCGTAGTCGATTTCGCTCCTGATCGTTTGCGGAATCCAGATCTTCTCCTTGATCCATACCGGCATCGCCTTGAGGAAAGAGAACAGGCCTTTGGGCCAAGTTGCAATATACGTCTCGAGAATCCTGTCGAACTTGGTAAGGGGTTTGTCATAGAAGGCCACGTAATCAAGATCCTGCGGCCGGAGGCCCGCGTACTGTAGGCAAAAGTCGATGGCGTGCCTGGGAAAGTTTTGGTCGTGCTTCTTGCGCGTAAACCGCTCTTCCTGAGCTGCCGCAGTGAGCCGGCCGTCCTGAACAATTGCTGCCGCGGCATCATGATAGAAACACGACACTCCGAGAATGTTCATGAAAGACTCAGAACTGGTGACGGGCCTGATCCAAGGTGTGTGCCACAGGCTCTTTTGGCTTCCAGAACGAACCTGTGCGGCTGATGCGG
>JBGPAN010000318.1:0-5110 GCA_041480785.1 Bacteroidota bacterium
AAAGAACCCGCTTGACGGCGCGTGGGTAGCATCGTAAGCCTTGCCGGTAAAATAAACGAAGGGAACTGCGCGTGCACCCCAGGCTTGAAGGTCATCCCACATGACCGAGCCGCGAACCTTTGTCCCCTGCGCATCGCAATTCACTTCGAGATCCCATCCGATAATCTTGTCAAGGTCGAGCTTGCTGTTGTTTGCTTTTCCGCTCCATCCCGGGAGATGGAAGCCAGTGCTATCGGGGCTGCCGCCACCCAAGTCGCTTAACGGGATTTTCAGTTGCTGCCACCCTGGTTTCCTGCTATAGAATCCCGGGCTGCACTGGAAGTACCACTCTTCATGGTCAGTTGAATCACTCCAGAACGTTGACCCCGGGTCGTAGAGCCTGAACCTCATGTACGCGGACGCGGCCACCGTTGAAGTGTCAACGATGTTGTACCAAAGGGTCAGGTACGTGTACGACGACAAATCCAGATAGGTCGTTTTCTTGTTATAATGGGCGATGCCTTGCCAGCCACCCCACGACTGGTCGCAATCTACGAACCACCGCATTTTCATCGCTTGGGTACCTGCCGAACCTGGCGCGTGAGCTAGGGTGTCTACTAGTTTGGTATAACCAGTAGCAGTTCCCAACCCCCCCGCTCCCAGCGTCGGATACTGGTAGAAAAACGAGTCCTTGGCAGCGGTTTCGAACGGATATATCACCGTCTGCGCATAGACTCCTGTTGCTACAAAAAGTAGCAGAAAAAGTAGAGAGAGTTTTTTCATGTGGCTCTCCTTCTTTCTTTAATTGAATGGGAAACGTGTTGTGGATTAGGATGTAGTTTCTACGAATCACCTGGACGGACTCCGAAACAGCCTGCTACGGGTTCCGTCGCTGAGCAAACAACCACGCTGCAAACTTTGCCGAGCCGTACGCGGCATCCCAAGAGTTGTGTCCAATACCCGGCAATTCGGTGTACTGTATCACTGTGCTGACCGTTCTCAGGGCCTCTGCCGCCTGTCGCGATTGTTCAACCGGAACCGCATTGTCTTCTTCGCCGTGAAAGATCCAAATGGGTACGTGACTGAGCCGACGGGCGAGGGCTTGAAATGCCGAGGAGCTATCACGTGGAACTACGGTCTCGAATTTAGCAAACCAAGGACTGAAAGGCGCGACCCAGCCACATATTGGGACGATCGCCGCGAATTTCGAAGGGTGCCGATAAGCGATGTACCACGTTCCATTCCCTCCCATTGAAAGACCCGTCAGGTAAACCCGATCTGAGTCGGTCTTGAACTCCTTCATCGCTTCATCAAGCGCAGCGATCGCGACCCGAGCAGGAACACCCACCCATAGCGAGTCTTTGGGTGCCTGTGGAAAAATGACGATCGCCGGATACCGCGAGGGATTCTGGCGGATCGCGAGTCCTATCCCTCCTTGGGTCTGCAGCAGACCATCGTTGCCTCGTTCACCGGCTCCGTGAAGGTACAGGATGACTGGCCATTGTCGCTCTGAGGTATATGACACAGGGACGTAAATCTGATAGTGATATCTAAGACCGGCAACACTAACTGAACGATCAAGAAATCCTGTCTCGATGCGCACTTGGGCAACGGAATTCTGAGCAAGAAAAGTGAGTGCAAGAACAATCGCATACAGAATGGTGATCTTTTTCTTTGCCATCGTCATTACGCTGTTCTTCGGAGATAGTTTGTGTTATTGCTACCTCATCTGGTGAGGCTTGCCCCCAAGATGTAAGATGCCCAAACCATCCCATCAGATAAGAACAAAGCACTGCAACTGCATCTTATCACCTTGTTTGATCGGATACATCGGTGGTCACCTTGAGAAAAAAGACATTTTTTGGAGGGATGGTACGGCTCACTCCGGAGAGCTGGAATCCTATGATCTTCGAGCTTTCACTTCGGAAGACAAGAAAATCCACAGCAGAAGAGGCAACATCCGTACCATCAGCGAAGTAGGGCTTTTTCGTGCAGTCTAGCATTGCACTTCCACCCTCATTATTGCGCTTGATAATACCCCGTTATCGCGGCTAATAAGATAGAGGGCGAAGACTCAGAGAGGCTCAGATCTAGGCACTATCAGCCGATTGACCATTCTCAAGATAGTGGTGGGAAGGGGTTTCTGCGGATGCCCTTTTCCGACAACTCGGCAGATGCACGTGCCGAGGCGGTCGCGTTGCGCTGCTTTGTTTGCCGCTTCGCCAATCAAACAATATCAGGGCATTCCCATTTCGGAACTTCAAGGTCACATTTGGACGATGCGGCACGAAACCGCACATAGAGTCGAAACATCTCCGGAAGCTCATTTCTGCAAGTCCGAATCATCAAGTTGACTACTTGTGAACAGTCAAGAGGTGCAACTCGGTCTCTTGAGACGGATCGTTGCCAAGACTTCATGATGCCTGTCATTTCTTTGTACCACTCATGATTTCCTGGTTTAGTCTCTGTGCTTTTGGGTTGTTTGGATCCTGGCGAAGAATCGAGCTCAATGCTTGAATCGCCTCCCCGTTTTTGCCTGATTTATACAGGGCAAGCGCATAGTAGAACATTGCATCCTCAAACTGTTCGGGTGTGAACCGAATGCGCGAACGATCATTCACCTCCATGGCGGCGGATAGCTGTTTCAGCGCCGCATCGGCCTGACCCATTTTCAGATAAGCCATGCCCAATTTGAGTCGAACAATTGGATTCTCGCCGATAGCGAGCAATCCACGATACGCTTGTTCTGCCTTCTTGTCTTCCCGCAAAATTGAATACAGATCTCCCATCCGCATAAGAGGGAAGGGATCGTCAGGATACAGTGCATTGACAGACTCGAACTCCCTCACCGCACTGACAAGATCGTTCTTTCTTAGGTAGGCATCGGCCATTTCATAGTGGGCTTCATTCCACCGGAGCTTCCCATTCACAAAAATCTGTGCGACACGCTCGACATCGTCCGCGGGTTTGGATTCGGGGGAGAGACTATCATCAGTAAACGGCCACCGGTGTAACAGCACCGACATTGTCGTCGCCCCAATCTCGGCATCGAGGGGCGTTATTTTCAAGCTTTCCATGAAGAGAGTGTCGGATACCTGAGGCTGGTGTCTTTCAGAGCGTGAAGACGAGAAAAGTCTGGACTTCGTCAACGCATCGAACCAGGTCCGAGATAACAGCATATATCCACGGAGATTTGGATGCACATGTTCCCACAACAACTCTTTTCCGACGATGCCGTTGGGGGAATTGGCACGGAACGCCGAGTCAGCATCGGCGATGATCACATTCGGCATCTTTGCTAGCCGGCGGATGATCTCGTTATACTCTGAACTCGCCCTGAAACGGAGTCCATCTAGATCGCGTGCCTCGCCGTAAGCCATTTTCGCGGAATCAGACTTCCCCATCTCGTCGTAACACTGTCCCAATCTGAAATATGCCAAAGCCCACGTTGAATCGACGGAGGCGATCTTCCTATACACTTCAGTTGCACCGGGGTAGTCTTTCGCCTTCCGTAATCGGTCGCCAGTCTGGACCAATGATGTCATTGCGGTCTTCTCCGTATCGCGCAACGAAGCCTGGTGAATCGACAGGAATGGAGGGATACTCCGCTCATTCGTAACAAGTGTTGAGATGATGGTGGGCACATCGTTTTCGGAGCCGATCGCAACAGAAGCGAGGAGGTTCTTTTTGTACGCATCCCTCGCCTTCCTATAAAGGTCGCCTTGGAATGAGATCGCCTGATCCTTTGCCATCTGCTGCATCAATGTCCCGGAGAGTGGTCCAGTGTTACCTCCGCGGAGCCAATCTGACGCTGCGGTGAGTGCGTCATCCAATAGTATGAAGGTCTTGAATTTCCGCAGCTCCTGATATGTGCGGATCAGCCATCGGTCTCTGCCGAGTGAGATCGTCGATCCGACTCCGAGAGCACCATAGAATTCATTTTGACCGGAATAGATGATGAATGCATCAGGCTTGTACTTCACGAGCTCATCGATAAATTCAAGTACCGTGTAGCTATTTGTCGCCGTCAGACTGACATTAACGATCTCAAAACTTCTCCCGGGGAACACCGCTTCCAATCGCTTCTGGAGCATGTATGACGGTGTGGTGTTAAACTCGTAGGGAAAACCAGCTGATGTCGATTCGCCGAGAATGAACACGCGAACGGTATTGGACGATTTCGCTACCTCAAAACTCCCCGACGCAATTTGGGGAACGAAATATCGTTGAGAATTGAAATACCTTTTGCCAACCGTGGGATTGATCGTATAGTACTGCTTCCCGTGCCGAGAAGTAGTTGTCACAAGGTCGTACTCGGCCCCGTAATGGAAGAAACGCAATCCTAGTTCAAGTGTGAGGAAGAATGCGAGAGGTATAAGACCGACGAAAATGCCAAACAACCTTTTTTTTCGAGGAGTCAGAACGTCTGCTTGACTGTTCGCTTTAGATTTTCGCTTTCGGGAGGAAGGCATGAGTCAATGCCGAAGGGAGAACCGGGTTGTCAATTGAGGTTCAGCTTTTTAATCCAAGTTCTTTGCACATTCGATGATAATTGGGAGGCGCTAGACCAAGCTTTTTTGCGGCTTCGGCATCAGATGAACAAAGTTTACGGACGTATTGGAAGTACTTCTTCCGCATGTAAGGTTCCATGTCATGAAGCGCCCTTATCTCATCGAATTTGACAAATGCTGTTCCGTTGTCATCTGATCGCGGGCCCGTTTCGGGGGACAGCCGAAGAACTTCCTGAAGAACACTGACTGTAACGACACTGATGTCTCTCAGGAGTAATCTCTGAACGATGTTCTTCAATTCGCGAACATTGCCGGGCCAGGGATGGGACCTGAGGAGATCCAAAGCTGAATCCTCTGTCATGGGGATCGTTTTCCCCATATCCCTGCTCGTTTGGCGCATGAAGTGCTCCCATAGCACAAGCACATCTTCTGGGCGATCGTTCAGCGGTGGGATATAGATTGGCACAACGTTGAGTCGATAGAACAGATCCTCTCGGAATCGACCTGCGGACATCTCCCGATGAAGCACTTTGTTCGTTGCGGCGATGATTCGGACATCCACCTTGGTCTTGTCTATTCTCCCGATCTTTTCTATTTCCCCTTCCTGAATGACGCGCAGC
>JBGPAN010000319.1:0-5095 GCA_041480785.1 Bacteroidota bacterium
CAAGATTCATATCCTTGTTTACGGTCAGAAACACCACCGGAATGTCGACATTCTTCTCCTTCAACGATCGCGTGATCTCCAGGCCATTCATTCCAGGCAAGAAATAGTCCATCAGGATCACGTCAATTGCTGGATTGTTCATCGCTTCGTTGATTCCGTCCGGTCCGTTCTCCTTCCAGATAATCTCGATCTCGGCTTCTTCGAATCTGCCGAGGTAGATTTTCACCAGTTTTGCGAAGTCGAAATTGTCTTCCACCAACAGGACAGTAATATGATTCCCTGGTTTCATAACCTATTTTCTCTTTGGTAGTTTCGCAGCGGATCCCCAGTATGCCTGAATCGTCTGCAAGACCGGGTTCACATCGTTGAGAATTGAAGACTTTGAAATATAACTGCTTGCCCCGAGTTCATAAGCTTTGCGCACATCCTCTTCTCTTTCGGACGTGCTCACGATGATCACGGGAATTCCTTTCGTACCATCTTCCGACTTCAGAAGACGAAGGACCTCCCGTCCGTCAAGGCGCGGAAGGTTCAGGTCGAGAAAAATCAAATCGGGCTTTCCGCTCCCACGAGCGTCCGCAGTTTTCAGATACTGAAGAGCACTCCTGCCATCATCGAAGTAAGTGAACTCATCTTTGCGACCGGTTTTCTTAAACGCCCACTGCAGGATCCTGGCATGATCATGATTGTCATCGATCAGCAGAATCCTGAGCGATCCATCCACTGGCTCCACTGTCTCCCCCTACACTGTTGGTATCGTGAAATAGAACGTCGATCCCTGGCCGGCCGTTGATTCGACCCAGATCCTTCCCCCGTGTGACTCGATAATTTTCTTTACGATGGTGAGTCCCGCTCCGACTCCTTCGTATTCGTCCTTCTTGTGAAGACGCTGAAAGATCAGGAAAATTTTCTCGAAATGCGCCTCCTCTATGCCGATTCCGTTGTCTCGTACAAAAATCGTTGTGGCTTCCGGGCTTTCTGTTGAGCCGATTTCAATGCGAGGAATCGATTTGTCACAGAATTTCAGCGCATTTGCCAGAAGATTGCGCAAAACAATGCGGAGATGGGTATCCACAGCGAAGACGCTTGGGAGATCCTGCTGAACCACGATCTGCGCCTTCTTCCCACGAATCGAAAACTGGAGTTCCTCGAGCACATCCCTCATCAGGCTGGAGAGAGCCACCGTAGTGCGATTCTCCGAAACTTTGCTCACACGCGATAAAAGGAGCAGATCATCGATCAAACGCTTCATGTGCGAACATGAATCGACAATCGCCTGGAGGTATTCCCGTCCTATCTGATCGAATGCCTGTTGATATTCCGCTCGCATCATCTTCGCGTATCCTTCAACACTGATGAGCGGTTCTTTCAAATCGTGAGAGACGACATATGTAAAATCATCCAGTTCTTTGTTCCGCGCTTCGATTTCCCTCGATTTCCGTATTGTCTCTTGATACAACTGGGCTTTCTCAATCGCGAGCCCAGCCAGATGTGCGATACTCTGAACCAGTGTTACATGCTCGTCCGAGTAAGCCTTTGCTTTTGATGAATGCACAGAGAGCACGCCAATCGTTTTTTGCTTGGACACCATTGGCACCGTCATCGTTGAGGCAAAAGACCGCTCGGAGGGAGCGCTCCCGGAACTGATACGTTGATGAAGGGTGTCCCGCAACTCGAGCATCGGTTTTCGGGAGGAGATCACCTTCGATATGGCCAAAGACTTGTCCAGAGAGATGGGGCCGTTTCGCAGCGGCATTTCGACACGTTTGCCACCGATGGTATCGACGCTGAAAATCGGTATGACCTCTTTACGTCCCTCATCATAGAGATCGATGAAGAATGTGTCTACCGGGATGACCTTACCGAGTTGATGAAATGTAGTTCGGGCAATGTCCCCGGAATCAAGGGAATTCGTCAGAGCCGAGCTGAGGTCGTAAAGGACTTGTAGTCGCTGCAACTGACGGCTCAGTTCTTCGCGGGAAGCTTGCCGTTCGCTGATATCCCTGGCGATGTTGACCATCAGAACAGGCTCGCCGCTGGCATTGCGAAGGAGCGTCGTATTCAAGCTCACGGCAATACGCTCGCCTCCCTTGCGTATCCACGTGATGTCAAAGTCCCTCAGCACATTGTTTTCACGCAGTTTTTCCAGCCAGCCGATGTATGATCGCAGGTCTTCCTCTGGAACCCAGGGATAGGGAATCTCAGCCCCGAAAGCTTCGCGACGGGAGAATCCCGTGAATCGTTGAAACTCATCATTCACGTCCAGAACCTTCCCCTGCAAGTCGGTGATGACCAGTGCATCCACCATCGAGTTGATAACGTTGCGCAGCAGGCTCTCCGAATCAGTGAGCCGTTTCTCCAATTCCTTCCTGTCCGTGATGTCATTGATCGACAGGTTGAGCGCGGGGGCTCCCTTGTACCAGATGTGAGCAAATGAAGTCTCGACATCGAGGCAGGAGCCGCCTTGTCGAATCATCCGCGTCTCAAAGCGCGTCGGAACCGCTTCACCGCGATAGACCCGATGCTGAAGAAGTGAAAAGAACATCTGCGAGCCTTCATCGAGAAAATCTCTCATTTCCCTGCCCACAATTTCTTCGCTCGAGCGATACCCAAGAAGTTTGCAGAAGGTGGGATTGATCACCTCGATGCGGTCATTCTGCAGTATGCAGATTCCATACGGAGAGTGCTGAAACAGCGCCTGAAAGTCGGTGTCCTCGTTACCCCACGGAAGCGGAAAGAATTCTTCCAGTAGTGCATTCGTCCCCGATTGGTGCCACGTCTTGTGGGCTTTGGCGCTGGAATCTGGGATGCGTGTGAGGCTGATCAGCCACATGTCATGTTCCAGCCCGTTCGCACGAAGTCGAAGTCGCATAGGTGCGCCATCCTTCTGCTTTAGACGGACCTCAGCGTCCATGGCCTCACCCACTGAGAGGCGAGTCTGTATGCTACCACCAGGTGCTGGAGGTGGAAGTTCGAACACATCGTCGAGTTTTCGCCGAACAAGCGCGCTTTTGCGCATCCGGATCAATTTCGCGGCATTGTCATTGGCCTGGACACACTGTCCATTCCGGTCCGCAATGATCATCGGCACGAGCGACATCGTGAAGGCGAACTCAAATGCACGCACCGGCGACGAAGCCGTCATGGTATGCTTCCGTGGCTTCGCGACGTGCCGTACTTTCGAGGTCTTTCGCACGTGTGTGCGATTCCCCCGGCTATATGATGAAGGAGTTGAACCCACAGAGGAGAAACTGTTTTGCCGTGGAATCTCGTTGCCCTGCACAAAGTCTTTACCAACTGCCCGTCGCACCGCCACCACCACTCATCCCCCCGCCACCACCACTCCATCCGCCACCTCCGCCAAATGAACCGCCGCTAAATCTACCACCGCTGCCGGAGCCGCCGTACGGCCAGCCCCAACCCGACCCATACATTGAGCCGCTGGAGCCAATCACAAAACGTCTGCGGCCCGCCAGGAACGGCAAGACGAAGGCTCCCATGACTCCGAAGAATATCATGATCATGATCACCGTGATCATCGGCGCACTCTTTCCTCTGGCTTGCACCTTGTATTCCCCAGCAGTAGCAGCGATGATCGAAGATATTCCCAACGACAGGCCAGCATAGAAATTGTTGGTCTTGAAATACGGCTTGATATCCCTCTCGATGATCTGCGTTGTGAGTGCGTCCGTCAGAACTCCTTCCAGACCGTAGCCGGGCGTGATTCGAATCTTATGATCATCCTTTGCGACGACAATAAGAACGCCGTTGTTCTTCGATTTCGTGCCAAGCTTGTTCTCATCGAATACTTTCATCGAATAGTCAAAGATGTCCAAGCCGTTGAGAGAATTCAGCAACAGGACGGCGATCTGAGTTGAGGTTGAGTCTTCAAATTGCTTCAATCTCGACTCGAGCGACCTCCAATCATTATAGCTGAGCGTGTTCGTGAAGTCGGTCACCCGTGTCTTCAGGATCGGCACTTCGCCCTGGGCAAATGCACACGCCAAGCTGAGCATCATCAAGAGGAACAGGACAGGAATCCGGACTTTTGTCATGGTTCTACCTTAGAAATTCACTTTTGGCACCTGGTCCGCGCCGGCGGCTGCAGAGAAATATGCCTTCTCCTTGAAGCCCCACATCGATGCGATAAAAGAGGCGGGGAAACGGCGAATCATGGTGTTGAACGATTGCACTGTTTCATTGAATCTCTTTCGCTCGACGGAAATACGATTCTCGGTTCCTTCGAGTTGCTGCTGCAGTGTCAAAAAGTTCTCATTCGATTTCAACTGAGGATAGTTTTCTGTCACTACCAACAACCGAGACAAGGCCGAGCTCAACCCATCTTGAGCCTGCTGGAATTTGGCAAATGCCTTCGGATCGTTGAGTACTTCAGGAGTGACACTGAGTTGACCGACACGTGATCTCGCGTTGGTGACGCCTTCAAGAACCTCTTTTTCTTGCTTGGCATATCCTTTCACTGTCTCTACCAGATTCGGAATGAGGTCATACCGTCTTTGGTATTGGTTCTCAACCTGGCTCCATCCTGCTTTCACGCCCTCTTCTGCTGACACGATCCTGTTGTACGTCGAGACTCCCCAGCCAACACAAAGCAAAATGACCAAAACGATGGCACCAATTACACCGAATGTAATTGCCAATGTCCGATTCATACTCTGACTCCAGTTGTTAGTGAATAGACTCTTCATAGGCGCTCGAGTGTCTCAGTTCGGTTCAAGCGCCATCGATTTCTACGAATAGAGCCGCTCCTATGTTACTACAATACTGCCCTCAGAAGAACTGAACGCCTATTACAGGCATTGAAATTCTTGCGGTTGTGAAGTTTCCATAAAGAACTGTACGAGCATTGTAGCAAAACTTGCAGGCAAAAACAAGGACGGGGCCAGTTCCGCATTGCGACTGATGAAATTTGCGGCCAATCCGAGTTTGTTCTTGTGCTGCACATCAACCGCATGGGTGCAATCGGGTAGGAGGCGGGGTTGCCCCCGCCGTCCTCCCACACCACCGTACGTACGGTTCCGTATACGGCGGTTCACAAAGAGTGTTGAAGACGAAAGCGTTCTTGGAGTAGTGAGGG
>JBGPAN010000320.1:0-5088 GCA_041480785.1 Bacteroidota bacterium
CGGCATACGACATGCCCGTGATGCCACTCTGATCGACAACCGTGGTGGAGAAATCAGAAGTGATAGAAATCTGCAAGCGATACGATGCCGCTCCACTCGAAGCGCTCCAGCTCAATGTCGGACTGACTGAGATTCCCGTGGCACCAGTCGATGGTGAAGCTAATGCTGGCGCTGCGACAATTGTCGTGAAACTCCATGAGCCTGAGTAAGAGCTCGTGCCGCCAACGTTCGTCGCATTAACACGCCAATAGTAGAGCGTATTGTTCGAAAGGCCGCTCACAGCATACGATGTGCCCGTGATGCCACTCTGATCGACAACCGTTGTGGAGAAACTAGAACTAGTGGAAACCTGTAAACGATACGACGCTGCTCCACTCGAAGCGTTCCAATTCAACGTTGGACTGGTTGAGACTCCCGTGGCGGCGTTCGATGGTGAAGCCAGTGCCGGTGCTGCTGGCGCTGCGACGATGGTCGTGAAATTCCACGTGCCTGAATACGAGCTCGTGCCGCCAACGTTCGTCGCATTAACACGCCAATAGTAGAGCGTATTGTTCGAAAGGCCGCTCACAGCATACGATGTGCCCGTGATGCCACTGTGATCAACAACCGTGGAGGAAAAACCAGAACTAGTGGAAACCTGTAAGCGATACGATGCCGCTCCAGTCGAAGCGTTCCAGCTGAATGTCGGGGTTCTCGAGACGCCTATGGCACCGTTCGATGGTGAAACCTGTGTCGGCGCCGCCGGTGGTGTGAAATCCGACAGCGGACGCCGCCACACACCTCCCATGTAGTTTCCGGCGAAGAGATTCGGTCCGCTTGTCGTCACGGAATAAACACACATGTTAGGATATGCACTGGGCAATCCGGAACTCACAGAAGTCCAGCTTGTTCCTTCGTTCGTTGAAAGAAATATCCCGCTCTCAGTTGCAGCCAAAACATTAGAGCCAATGAGACCCAAAGAGAACACGTAGTTACTCGTCAGACCGGAGTTAACAGCCACCCAACTGGTCCCATTGTTCGTTGAAAGAAAAACTCCGCTATAGGTCGCTGCCATGACATCTGTTCCTACAGTCACAAGGGCCTTGATACCTTTGTCGGTCAGACCAGAGTTGACGGCGGTCCAGCTCGTCCCGTTGTCAGTGGAAAGAAAAACACCATCGGTAAAAGTTCCTGCAAATAGACTGGAGCCGCTCGGCATGAGAGCTGTGATGGATTCGTTCGTAATCCCTGAATTTGCGGGAGTCCAACTTGTTCCATTGTTCGTTGAACGGAATACTCCAGCTCCTGAGGTGCCGGCAAAAATATTCGAACCGCTTGTTGCGAGAGAACCCACGCGAGGATAGGTCAGTCCTGAATTCACAGCACTCCAACTTATTCCGTTGTCCGTCGAAAGAAAGATTCCCCCGTCAGTTCCAGCGAAGACATTCGCGCCGCTTGTCGCAAAAGCATATACATTCGGAGCACTGATATTGAGAGCTGTCCAGCTCGTGCCATTGTCTAAAGAGAGAAAGCCCCCGGTGCCTTCGGCACAGGCGAAGATGGTCGAACCACTTGTCCCAAATGACCGTACGCTCGTGCCCACGATACCAGAGTTGGCTGCAGACCACGTTGCGCCGTTGTTTGTTGAAAGAAAGACTCCGCCTTCAGTTCCTGCGAAAATGTTCAAACCGCTCATCGCTAGAGCGT
Organism: Bacteroidota bacterium; assembly: GCA_041480785.1. Lineage (GTDB taxonomy): Bacteria > Bacteroidota > Ignavibacteria > UBA10030 > UBA10030 > UBA9647. The sequence goes on from JBGPAN010000320.1 coordinate 1,687, forward strand.
TCACTCTTTTATTTGTCAGACCAGAATTGACGGCAGTCCAGGTCGTTCCGCTATTTGTGGAAAGATAAACACCTGCTTCGCTGCCCGCGAAGATGTTCGAACCGGTGACGGCGAAAGCATCCACCGTCAAACCAGTCACACTCGTTCCGGTCCAACTTGTCCCGTTATCTGTCGAAACAAAAACTCCTCCTCCCGCCGCTCCTGCGAAGATCTTCGAGCCGCTTGCCGCGAGAGACTTGATGTTACCAGATGGTAATCCGGATTTCGCTGCGGTCCAGGTCGTCCCGTTGTTTGTTGAGACATATACTCCGCCGCTCACAGTTCCCGCAAAGATGTTCGAGCCACTCACCACGAGTGAGAAAATGTAACCGGCTGGCAGACCCGAACTTGAACTAGTCCAACTTGCTCCATTGTTCGTTGAAAGAAAAACCCCACTGCCCGTTCCAGCAAAAATGTTCGTGCCGCTGATCGCCAGCGAGGCAATGTACGTATCTGTCAGACCCGTGCCCGCAGCGGTCCAGCTCGCTCCACCATTCGTCGACAAGAAAACTCCGCCGCCGCCGGTTCCCAGAAAGATATTGGAGCCACTGACAGCGAATGCGTAGCCATACACGTTTGTAAGGCCTGAGTTCGCGGCGGTCCACGTCGCGCCATTATCAGTGGATCGAAAGACGCCACCTCCATTTGTCCCTGCGATCACCGTGGAACCACTTACGGCAAGCGCGGTGACAAATCCGCCAAAAGGCCCATTGGTTTGTACCCATTGTGCCTGAAGGGCGGTCGGGGTCACAAGCGCGACGAGAATCAAAGCCACGCAAGAGCGTAGGAGGGTTTTCATGGAAGACTCCTTTCGAGGAGAACCGGGAGGGGTGTGAGGAGCAAGCCTGTCCTACTGCGAATGAACGCCAGGAGGCTACGGATGTAAACGATGGATGCCCCGATCATACAATGGACTTTCTGCGAGAATCGGGACTGCGGTGAAAATACCACCAGTGTCAAAAGGGTGACGGAGAGAAGAACTGCGGTGGAAAACTACCGCATAATAAGGAAAGAATCAAATTGACAAGAGGATGGTACGAGCGACGATAGACCGCGGTGACTGCCATCGGCGATCTTCAAGTCAGCTGACTGCTTCAACCTATCGCTCTACTGGCTCAGGTTCAGTCACAAAAACAAGAAGCCATTTGCGTGATTGTTCTTGGCCACCATTCGTGTCACAATCGAGAATCACATTCTCGCGATAGTGGTCGGACGAGAACCTTTCATGCTCTAATGGTATGAAGATGATTCATAGAAAACGTTTTAGTTTTCCTCCCGCATGAAACGTCTCGGCCGCGCTTTGAAGATGGAGCTTGCGTCGAGAGCCCACACTCCTCTTCCGTGCGTGCCAATGACGATTATATTCTCACTCGGTTGGAATCCAAGATCAAGCACATAGGTCATCGGCAAATCTGAGCCTAAGACCTCCCACATTTTGCCCCCGTCCTTTGTCACATAGACTCCGCCATCGGTTCCGACGTAGAGAATGTCTTTGCTGCGCGGGTCCTCACGGATCACATTCACCGGTCCGAGCGGAATCCCCTTCGAGATGTCCATCCATGTTTTGCCGTAGTTGGTCGACTTCCAGACATACGGTGTGAAGTCGTCATCGCGCTTGCCGTTTTGCGTCATGAAAACGGTACCAAGCTCAAAAGCGGATGCTACAACGCGCGACACCCACTTCTGATACGGCAGCCCCTCCATGATCTCCTGCCAGTGCTCCCCGCCGTCCTTCGTCACATGAACCTTTCCATCGTCTGTACCGGCATAGATCAATCCATACTTCAACGGTGACTCGGAAATGGATGTGAGCGTATGGTAGGAGATATCCCCAATTTCTGAAGCAGTATTGTACGTCAGGTCCGGACTGATCTGCTCCCACGTGTTGCCCTGATCGAGTGAGCGTAGAACATATTGCATGCCATGGTAGATGATGTTCGCATTGTGCGGTGAGATCATCGTCGGAGCAACCCACTCGCCCCGCAGATTCGGTTCTTCTTCGTACGTCCTCGGCAACAACGACTTGGTCGTCCCTTTGACGACATCAGCGCGAAGGATTGACCCATAAAACTCCGAAGTGTAGACGATCGCTGGATTCGTCGGATCGATTGCGTGCGAAGCTCCTTCGCCACCGGGCGCTCTCTCGAATTCCACGGGTCGGATCTTGTCACGTCCTCTGCTCAGGTCAACAACACCCCGGTAGCTGAAATGGTCCTGTATGGAGCCGTAGACCTTGAACGGTGTGCCCATATCGTACGCGATGTTGAAGAATTGCGTCGAATGGATCTTGTCTGCAAAGCTCCGCCAGTTCTTTCCGCGGTCGTAGGAGACCACGGCACCGCCGTCGTTGACCTCCACCATATAATCGGAATTGTTCGGGTCGATCCAGAGCCCATGTTGGTCGGCGTGCATCCCGCGTACAGGCCTGAAGGACTTGCCGCCATCGTTGGAGACGTTCAATCCCAAGCCCATGGTATACACCGTATTCTCGTCATTTGGGTCGACACGAATCTGGCCAAACACCCAACCGTAGGTCGCTGAATGGCGCTCCATGTACCTTCGGGTCGAGTCGGCGAGTCCGCTCACTTGCTTCCACGTATCGCCGCGGTCGTCGGTTCGGTACACGGTCGCACCCTTGACGGCGCCCGACGAAGGGCGACCATAATTGTCGGAGGTGGTGAGACCGGTGTCTGAGGCTGCCCGTTCGTAATTGTCGACAAACGCGTACAACACTTTCGGATTCGAATGAGCGATATCAATGCCGATACGTCCCCGGAACTTCGCCTCCGGCAAGCCGGCATTGATCTGCTTCCAGGTCTTTCCGCCGTCCATGCTCTTGTGAATTCCGCTCCCGGTATGGTCCGCGGTGCTGCGAGGGTCATTCCATTTGAGTCTGATTCGCTGCCACGTGGCCGCGTAGAGGATTTCGTTGTCGGTCGGATCCATCACCAGATCAATTGCACCCGAGCGATCATTGACGAAGAGGATCTTTTGCCATGTCTTCCCTCCATCGGACGTCTTGTACACTCCGCGCTCGCTGTTGAAGGTCCACTCGTGGCCCGACGCGGCGATGTAGACGATGTCCAGATTTTTGGGATGGATGACAATACGGGCTATCGTATAGGTGTCTGCAAGACCCATGTGCTGCCATGTCTTTCCAGCATCGGTCGACTTGAAAACACCGCAACCCGCCTGGGAGCTGCGGAAGATGTTTGCTTCTCCTGTTCCAGCCCAGACAATGTTCGGGTCGGACGGCGAGATCGCCACACTTCCAAAGGCCGAGGAAGCGGCCTCCTCGTCGAAGACCTGATCCCAGGTCGTGCCTTCATTTTGGGTTTTCCAAAGGCCGCCCGAAGCCGAAGC
>JBGPAN010000321.1:0-5087 GCA_041480785.1 Bacteroidota bacterium
GAGATCCCCAAAGGGAGTCGAAACAAATATGAGTACAACATCGAGCTTGGCGTGTTTCAGCTCGATCGAGTGCTCTACTCCTCCATGCACTATCCTGAGGCATATGGATTCATCCCCAGCACGCTCTACGACGATGGTGACCCTGTTGACGTGCTGATCGTGATCGATCAGCCGCTTCAAACGGGGATCATGATTGAAGTGCGGCCGATCGGTATTCTGAAAATGGCCGACGAAAAAGGGACGGACGATAAAATCATTTCTGTGGCCAAACACGATCCCACGTACTCAACAATCCGGGAAGTGCGGGAACTTCCGAAACACACCCTCATCGAAATCGAACACTTCTTCACAAGCTACAAGGAACTTGAAGGAAAACATGTTAGGAGTTTCGGTTGGCACGGTGTGAGGGAAGCGAGGCGTGCCATTCGACGGGCGTCAAAGGCCTTCGCGAAAACCGTGCAATTCAAGTACAGAAACTTTGAGGAAAACCAGTGAAGTCGCAGGAGGACCCGATCGCCGGATCTGAATGTGGCTGCCTTCGACAAAGGCTCTTGAACAATCGCACTCTTCTTCTGCGGCATATGAGATCGAGTCATGGTTCCCAATGAAGCGTTGTCGTTACTGTTGTTCAACGTTTTTGTTGTTGCGATGCTGGTGCTTGACCTTGGTGTGTTTCAGCGGCGGGCACATGAAATAGGCATCAAGGAAGCGCTGGGATGGAGCGCTTTCTGGATTGCCCTCTCAATTCTCTTCAACATCGGCCTCTATTTCTGGCAGGGAAGGGAAGCGGCGCTTCTGTTTTTTACAGGCTACCTCATCGAGAAGTCGCTGAGTGTTGATAACCTGTTCGTCTTCCTCCTGCTCTTCATGTATTTCAAAGTTCCGGGGAAGTACCAGCACAAGGTGCTTTTCTGGGGAATTCTCGGGGCCCTCGTGATGCGGGGAGCTCTCATCGCCACAGGTGTTGTGCTCATTTCGAAGTTCCATTGGATCCTCTACCTGTTCGGCGCCTTTCTTGTTTTCGCCGGGATCAAAATGGGCTTTCAGAAGGAAACGGCAGAAGTACATCCCGACCGGAACGTTGCCGTACGGATCGTCAAGAAAATCATACCAGTGACATCCGAGTATCATGAAGGTAGGTTCTCTGTAAAGATTCATGGCCGCCGCCATGCAACACTGTTGGTGATCGTCTTGATCGTCGTGGAAACCACAGATCTGGTTTTTGCCCTTGACTCCATCCCCGCGATTTTTGCTATAACAACTGATCCGTTCATTGTCTATACGTCGAATGTTTTCGCTATTCTGGGTCTACGTGCTCTCTACTTCGCTCTCGCCGGCATGATGAACCTGTTTCACTATCTCAAAATTGGTTTGTCGGTGGTCTTGACATTTGTGGGCGCAAAAATGTTGCTGGCAAATATCTATCCGATCCCGATTGCTGTTGCCCTTGGAGTAATCGGGGTGGTCCTTCTCCTATCTGTTCTCGCGTCAATCCTCTGGCCAAAACAAAAAAAGCCTGAGAAACCAGCACTTTGAGAACCCTGGACGCGTCCGAGAGAAACTGAGGGGGAGGGGCCCTAACCCACAAGCACAGAATTCTCTGCCTCTCGGGCAAACTACCGCACAAAACACTTCCCTTTCAGACTTTTTTATCATAAATTACAAAGGTCTTTTTCTGCAGTATGCGCCTCGGTGTAACGGCGGCAAGTGAATTAGTTGTCCCTCAGTGTACTCGTACGTATTGGTGAATGAGAAACTCCGGCTTTGTGAGGTTGGCGTTTGGTGGTATTATAGTATGTTCTTTGACATTTGTGATGCAAAGCGCAGCGTTTGGAAGAACGTGGGCAGCATTGGTCGCAACACAACATACAGATTCGTTGCTGGTCCGAAGCCGTGATTCACTCGAGGTGGCTGCAAAAGACTCGACGAATGACTCTACGGCGCAGCGTTCTCCGCTGAAATGGTACAGCGTGATCACCAATATTCCTGGTGATTGGGTTACGTACTTCAAGCAGAAGATACAGCCGACAAGTATTCCCGAATTCTTAAGTCTCGGTGTGTTGACGGCCGGCCTGATCGTCACTGATGATGCGACGTACGAGGTCTCCGATCGGTGGTACAAGAATTCGAAGACCGTCAGCGATGTCAGTGATTTTTTTGTCAGCTTGGGTGATGGAAAATCGCAGTTTGCACTCGCAGGGGCTTTTGCAGCGTACGGATTGGTCAGCGATGATCATAAGGCGCTCCGCACGGGCAGTCAGATTGTGCAGGCTGTACTTGCTTCAGGTGCTGTAGTGCAGTTGCTCAAGCACGTGACGGGGAGAGAGAGTCCATTTGTCCGTTCGTCAGCAACGGGGATCTGGAGATTCTTCCCGAACCAACTTGATTATCTTAAGCATGTTCCGGCGTACGATGCATTTCCGTCGGGGCACATTTGTACGGCATTGGCCACTGTCATTGTGATTGCCGAAAACTATCCGGAGACCAAGTGGATACGGCCTGTGGGGTATGTTGTGAGTGGGCTCGTCGGTGTCGGGATGGCGAACAGGGGAATTCATTGGTACAGCGACTATCCGCTCGGGCTGGCTCTCGGGTACGCTTTTGGAATGATCGCGGCTCATCCCGATGGTATCACGGTAGGTGAATCAACGGATGCGAGCAAAACACATTTGAGCGTTGCGCCGACAATGGGCGAACAAGGCGTAGGACTTTCGATGTCAATAGTATTTTGAGGATGGAGCAAGATCGAAGAGAGGAATCCACAAACCCTTTTCCTTTGTGAAAACCTGAATGAATCTGACTACCATTTCCGCTTTCCTCTCCAGAACCATTTGCGTCGCTTTCGTTGCATCGGCAATCACAAGCTCCTGTCTGAGCCAGAACGTGGAGTTGGAACCTGTGCTCTTTGATAAGGATTTTCAGCCGATGCCGTTGCCACTGAGCGTGGAGCCCGGCCTGAACATCGATATTCTCCGCCGGCAGATTGGTCCTCGTTGGCATAGTATGTTCAGCCAGATTCCCAACGATTTCGCCCGGCTTGGCAATCTCACGGTGAGTACGCAAAGTATCCCGACCATCGCAAGTCTGGGGTTGCTGACAATCTCACTCATGGAAACAGATCATCACTCTTATCGCTCGACCCGCCGCCTCTACAAAGAGTCTGATACGTTCCACGAGTTCAGCGACTATGCTGTCACATTAGGTGATGGCAGGTTGCATGCTGGGATTGCAGTAGCGTTCGCGGGATACGGATTGATTGCCGACGATTCCAGGGCTCTAAGAACAGCAAGCCAGACAGTAGAGGCGTTTCTGGCAACAGGGATCACGGTACAGCTCCTGAAGCGCATGACTGGAAGAGAAAGTCCAATTTGCGCGACACGCAATAGCGGGCGCTGGAAATTCATCCCTCATCCAAGCACGTACGAAAAGAATCAGCCGAGTTACTATGCATATCCATCCGGTCATATTTCCACAGCGATGGCGACGTTAACAGTAATCGCTGAAAACTATCCTCGCCAACTCTGGATCAAGCCCGTTGGATATACTATGATTGGGGCGCTTGGCATTGGACTGGTGTCCAAAGGAATGCATTGGTATAGCGACCTGCCGTTGGGTTTGGCACTTGGCTATATTTTTGGCAAGACGGTTACACATCCTGATACATCTGACATCCCGGAAGTCTCCAATGATGGAGGCATAAAGGTCTCTCTCACACCGTCCTTCGATGCGCAAGGGGGGAGTGGAGTTCGCCTTGCCGTGAATTTCTAGTTCTCGACGATCGATTCTGGTTCCTATCAGTTCCACGCTCGCACCAGCGATGTACGCCTCCGCAACACGGCGCTGAGCAGTCTTCGTTTCACCATCAGGACATACCTTCCTTTTTTCTGCTAAACCAAGTTTATTGTTCCAGTCAACGATGCACTATAGCAAACTGTTGAAGAACAGTTAAGTGAGCTGCAGGAATTGAATCTCGCGCATGTTCTTGCTACTTTCTCAACAATGATGACATGAAGAAGGTCAATGGCAGATAAGAAAATCGGCACAGTGGTTTACAGGAGGAACCTCTCACCGGTGCTGGCGATATTTCGGCTGGTGCCGGAAGACGGCATGGACTTCCCGCAATATCAGGCGGGGCAGTACATTGCTCTCCGGCGCGAAAACTGCCGATTGACAAGAAAAGTAGTCCAGGGTAATGGACGCATCGCGTATGTCCCTGACCTGGATGAAGATGGCAAGCAGAAGCACGGACCGGTCAGCCACTCCTATTCCATTGCCTCTGCTCCCTACGAGACGCTGCTTCACCGCTACCTGGAGTTCTACGTCATCCTGCACCTCGATGACAAGGGTCAGCCTGGGAGGTTCACGGAGTCCCTCTTTCAGATGAATCCTGATGGAGACAATGCGATTACCTATTTCTTCAAGATCGCAGGGGACTTCACGCTAGAGAAGCATGCTGCAGGGTTTTCGAGCGTCGTCATGGTGGGTACGGGGAGCGGGCTTGCTCCCTTTGCTTCGATGATGAAGCAGCTGCACTACGAAGCGTCACAGGGAAAGACGACGGACGTTCGTTACACGTTGATCCACGGTAACAGGGGATATCAGGAGTTGGGGTATCACGACGAATTGGTGGCTGTCGAGGCGTCTGAGAAGTTCGATTTCCTGTATGTGCCTACAATCAGTCGTCCATCAAAAGATGGTCACGACCATCTCACGGTCGGAAAAGGGCGGGCGAACAATGTGCTCAGGCACATCGTTGGTATGCCGTGCAAGGAGGAAGAAGATCTTCAGCGGGAAAGAGCCAGCGGCGCCGATGTATCACGAGCGGAAGCATTACTTGATCGGGTTGTGCACCCGGTGTTGCCTCACCATATCTCCCGCGAATCCATACGCGAGAGAATACAACCGAAAAACACCATCATCATCACCTGCGGCAATCCGGAGAGAATGGCTGATATCAAGCATATCGCCGATGTTCAGGGGATACACTTCGACATGGAAGAGTGGTGAACCCGGCTCTCCTAGGCTCGAATGAGTTTCATCTGTGTCGCCATCCGAGCATCAATTTCTATGGTCGTTGGCGTTTCAGC
>JBGPAN010000322.1:0-5061 GCA_041480785.1 Bacteroidota bacterium
AGACACGAGGACACAAACCATCACAAAAAGTGGAAGAATTCGCTGTGGCGTCAGGAGTTACCTCCTGATGCTAACACGTATGGTTCTCAAATTGGGCTTTGCGGTATCAGGACGAAAGTCTTGACACCATGCCAGTCTTTTCCTCAGTGCCCCTGCCTGCGTGCCGAAGCACTTCGGCAGGCAGGTTCGTGCCTTTGTGGCAAAAACTGATCGCTTTGTACTGTCGTCCCGAAATCATTCTTGTTCGGGACCTCGCTCTTAGACCCCGAGGAGAAGTCCGGCCTCACAGGCAGGATTCATAAAGCGGAACATCTCGGGGTGACATGATTGCCTTTGTGGCAAAGACTGAGTCTTCGTCCGGGCTTCTAGAAGCCATCCGGAGTTTTGTACTGACGTGTGTCATCGCCACTGCAAGCTTGGGGCACGATGACCATTTCCCCAACGGAGCGGTTCTTTGTTTGGATCCCGATGAACTCCGCGATGACGTTTCTTCAAACTGGTTCTCCGCTGTGCCTCCTGTCCGTCATTTCTAACCAGAACCAAAATCGAATTGATCGTTTTCCGTTAGCTAGTTCATCATGCATGAAATGACCGTGTCGTAGACAGTCCTTCCATCTGTCTCATTCTGTAGCAGATTCTCACTCCGATGCGCGATAATCACTTTGATACAGACAAACCAGTGGCATGATTGACAATCGACCCATTTTGCGAATATTCTGCCATGGCACGGCCTTTGCCTTAGAGATGTAAAGAACCTGCGCGAGATTGAATCTGGAAAGGAGGTGACGCCATGGGGCAACAACAACTTCTGCTAATCATCCTTGGCGTTATCATTGTTGGCATCGCCATCGCCGTGGGCTTGAGCTTGTTCACCGCACAGAGCATTCAGTCAAACAGGGATGCCATCATCAATGACCTGAACAATCTCGCTGCTCAGGCATATCAATTTCGTATTCGCCCAACGTCGATGGGTGGTGGTCAGGGTGATTACTCGTGCTTCTCCATTCCGACGAAAATGAGAACGAATGAAAATGCCACCTACAGTGCGTCAGCGAGCCAAAACTCGATCGTATTCACAGGGGTCTCCGCGCAGAACCCTACAAATAGCATCACAGTGACGATCGACAGCTTCGGAAGACTTGGTGGATGGTCGTACTACGGCGATTTCCAATAGGACTCGTTAGTGTCACCTTCGCTAGTAAGACGCAATTCTCCCCCCCCAACGAAGAAGATCAAATGGCATAATCTCCAAGATATGTTTCGTCTTGCCCTCCTTATGTAGTCCCCAACACTCATAAGTAACTGAAATCCTTAAGCTTGTTGCGTCATCGCTCGTTGTGCTTGACATTGGATATGGGAAAATCCATATTTCGTGATCGCAATACTCTGCGAGCAGCATCAAGCCGATCTTCCCGGCCGTCAGCGCATTGACGCGACGCCCAACGGGAACTTGCCAGCTCGCTTCAATTTTCTTCACCCGTCCGAAGGATACACACTTCCCATCGAATCCACTTTTCGTCCACGAGTCCATGGAGGTCACTGTGCGAAAGAGAAACAAGTTAGGCCTCGCCCTCTCCGGGGGAGGCTTCCGTGCCTCCTTCTTCCACATCGGTGTTTTGGCGCGTCTTGCCGAGCTTGATCTCCTCCGTTCGGTTGAGGTGATCTCCACTGTCTCAGGCGGCTCCATTATCGGAGCCCTGTACTATCTTCGTGTGAAAAAGCTTCTGGAATCTGCCCGCGACAACAAAATCACTCCGGGCGATTACATCGCCATGGTAGAGAGTATTGAAGAAGATTTTCTCGAAGGTGTCCAGCACAACCTCCGTACGCAAGCGTATGCGAACTTCGGAAAGAACTGGAAGATGATAATGAGCAGAGAGTTCTCCCGGAGTGACAGGATGGCCGAGCTGTATGATGAGTACTTCTATGATCGAGTCTCTGATCACCCGCGCATCTGCCTCAGCGAGTTGAAAATCCACCCACCGGGCGAACCGTCCGATTTCAATCCCAGAGCCGACAACAGAGATCGAAGAGCGAAGGTACCGGCACTGATTATCAATGCCACAACCCTCAACTCCGGTCGCAACTGGCAGTTCTCCGCTGTCGATGCGGGTGAACATGAACCCGATACACATCTGGAGCGTGCACAGGTCGACGAGTACGACAAAAGCGTCCTGTTCAAGGCCTTTCGCTACAATGCGAAGGAACTCCCGGAGAAATATCGTCGCATACCCCTGAGCGTGGCCGTCGCGGCTTCGGCTTCTGTGCCCGGGATCTTTCCTCCGCTTCCTCTGACGGATCTCTACCCGAACGCAACGCCCGAATTGGTCGATGGTGGGGTCTTTGATAACCAGGGGACTTCTGCTCTCCTGTATGAAGGGTGCACAGATCTCCTGATCAGCGACGCAAGCGGTCAAATGAATGATGAAGCGAAGCCACCTTCCAATCTCCTGAGTGTACTCCTCCGCACAAACAGTGTATCGATGGATCGCATCCGCGATTCCGGCTTCGGTCTTCTTCGCGGACTGAAGAAGGCCCGAGATATCCAGAGGTATCAAAATCTGCATCTCAAGCAGGATTTCGATGTTGACAAACTCAAACCGATGGAGCGCGCGAAAGACGCCGCGGAGCTTGCTCGCAGCGATCACTTCACATATGGGATCAACGGGGAAGTTCAGCTTCAGCTTTCGGAGATGAGGACCGACCTGGATTCATTCACCGAGGTCGAAGGCAAATCTGTCATGTGCAGCGGTTACGCGATTGCCCGTGCAAAAATCCCCGAGCAGTGGCAATCTACGTTCAGGACGCAGAAGACGTTTGTAAAAACCCTTCAGAAACACCAGCGACAACGCTGGGGTTTCGAAGAAATTCGGTCATACATGGAAGCGTCATACGCGGATGCTGGATATGCACGACAGCTTTCGGTAGGCCGGCAAACAATGTTCAAGGCGTTCCGCCTGATGCCGGACCTCATTCCGTTGGGTGTGGTTATTGGACTCGTTGGTGTCATCGGTCCCGCCGTTCTTGTGGGAGCCCTCTGGTATGCAATATCATACTTCTCGATATGGGATTTGATATTGGCGATGTTGGTCGTCTCCCTGGCTGTTGGACTGATCGCAGCGGCCGTGAGCAGGCGATGGTTGAAGGCCGTCTGGGAAGATTTTGTGCTGCAATATGTGGTTTCTGTATCGGTGGCCCTCTTCGGGTCGCTTGCGGCAAAGCTTCATTTGAAATGGATTGATCCCAGGTTCCTCGCGAACGGAACAATCAGACACCTGCAGGAATCGCGTCGGGAGTAGGCAATGCTTTGTGAATGAGGAGGAAACCACCATGCTCGAGACGCTCGATGCAATCATCGCCACCGCCGCTGTGGCACTTGGCTTAAGCCTGATTGTCCAGGCAATTCAGCAAATCATCAAACAGTGGCTCGACCTCAAATCGAATTACATGCGGTTCCAACTCCTCGCCATGTTCAATACGGCGCAATCGATGTCATCGTCTGCCTCAGAAACCGGGCTGCATCGGATTACGAAGATGGTCGGCGAGGTCGATGACAACGCCCGGAAGATTGTGGACCAACTCGAGGCAGCGACGAGAAGCTTCGGCTACAAGGATCTCGAGTTGCTCGAAACGATCAGCGCTGACGGTATGAAACGCCTTGTCAAATCCCTTCCGATGTTCGCAAAGTCGAAAGAAGAATGGAAACACGTGGAAAAGGACATCGACACCTGGCTGACGTTCACCCAGCGTGGATTTCAGGATCTGTATCAGAGGAGAATGAAGTTATGGTCGTTCATCGTGAGCGCCATTGTTGTCGTGATGCTGAATGCGAACCTGCTCGAAGTCTATGATGAATTCTCCATGAACAAGCCCGTCCGGGATGCAGCCGTCGCCATGGCAGAGAAATTCGTTGCAATGCCGCGGGACTCCATCGTTGTCAAAGATAAAACGGGGGTCAAAGACACTGCCTATGTCGTTTCAAGGCCCGATTCGCTCATCGTAATGGAAATTCAGAAATCGCTCTCCGAGGTCCAACGGGTTGCGGCCTCGAAGACATTCCAGGTCTTCCGGTGGACGAAGGCAAGCTTGACGCAGTTTTACAGTGATCGATGGTACGCTATCTGGCCGAAAGCGATCCTCGGATGGCTCGCCATGACTCTCCTTGTCAGTCTGGGAGCGCCATTCTGGTATGATCTTCTGAAAACGTTGATGGGGATCAAAAACTATTTGAAGAAGTAGGAAGCAAGAGGAAGTATTGTTGAGGATCATACAATCTCAGAAGGGAGTAAAGACCATGGCAAAGAAAAGTCCTAGAAAACCGAACACCGCATCCAACAAAGGATTCGGCTGGTTGTCTGACCTGCCGGATTATCGTGACAAACTCTACGCGGCGATCGCGAAGCCCCCGGCTGAACTACCGCCTTCAGTTGCTTTGCGGAAGTTCTTTTCTCCGGTAGAAAACCAGGGGGCGATGAACAGCTGCACGGCGAATGCCATCGTAGGGGTGCTGGAGTTTCTTGAGAACAAAGACAAGAAACCCTTTGTGGATCTCAGCCGGCTCTTTGTGTACTACAATGAGCGCGTCATCGAGCACAGTGTCAACGCTGACCCGGGAGCGTTCATCCGCGATGGGATAAAGACAATTGTGAAGCAGGGCGTCTGCGCAGAATCAAAATGGCCCTATTCGAAGTCTAAGCTCTGTTCGAAACCGCCGGTGGCCTGCTATCGCGAAGCCGCGGATCATCAGGTGACCTCGTATCACCGTATTGCGACGCTTAGTGAAATGCGCCAGTGTCTGGCGGAGGGATATCCCTTCGTCTTCGGGTTCACGGTATACTCCGCCTTCATGTCGAAAGAGGTGAAAAAGAGCGGGGTGCTCAATCTGCCGCAGACCGGCGAGAAGGTGGAAGGGGGGCACGCTGTCGTCGCCGTGGGTTACGACGATGCTCAGAAGAGATTTATGGTTCGGAATTCCTGGGGGAGCGACTGGGGAATGAAAGGATATTACACGATGCCGTACGACTACCTCAGCGACAGGAATTTGTCAGATGATTTCTGGAC
>JBGPAN010000323.1:0-5053 GCA_041480785.1 Bacteroidota bacterium
CAAACATCTGAAAACAAAATTCCAGCCAAAAGCGGATTGGTTCAAGCCCTGAGGGCGTTTGCTTCATGGTCAAAATAGGAGTACTTTGCAGGTGATGGAAGGTCAGTTCCTGAGAAGAGTCCAGAAACCCCGCTGGCTGCAGGGAATCTCAAAGAAAGTCTTCAAGACTCGCCGTCGTGCTCTCTTTGCTATCGTTGGTACGCTGCTCGTTTCCTATGTCCTTTTCAACAACCGCGGGGTTATCGCCCGCATCCGTTTGGAACACGAGCGCCAGGTCATGATTGAGAACGTCAAAGCGGCGGAAGAAGAAACGAAGCGCCTCCAATCCTACCTGAAAGCCCTTGATGGCGATAAGAAGACGATCGAGAAGGTGGCGAGAGAGAAGTATGGGATGGCGCGAGAAGGAGAGACCGTCTACAAGGTGAAGAAGAACTGAATGAAACGTCTCGGTTCGCTTTGAAACCGAACCGTTGGACGGAGCCGACCAACATCAGAGCCTCGAAGCTGATGTTGGTTTTTTCATTTCGAGGACCTGCTGTTCAATCGAAGAGCAATTGTATGCCAGACCTTTTTTCCACAGAGGGACATTCGGGTCAGCCTTCCCGGTCCTACATTCCGCTTGCGGAACGTGTACGCCCGCAATCGCTCGATCAATTTATCGGTCAAACCCACCTCCTGGGGGAAGGAAAGCCCCTGCGCATGATAGTGGAAAAGGGAGACCTGTTTTCAATGATCCTGTGGGGACCCCCGGGCGTTGGAAAAACAACGCTGGCTCGCCTCGTTGCGCACTATATCAAAGCGGATTTTCACCAGCTGAACGCCGTGTCGTCAGGTGTGAAGGAAGTCCGGGATGTCATCGCCAGAGCGGAACGCAGCCTGAAGCAACTCAACAAACGCACTATCCTGTTCATCGATGAGATTCATCGATTCAATAAGGCACAGCAGGATGCTCTTCTTCACAGCGTCGAGGATGGGAGCATCATCCTGATAGGCGCAACGACCGAAAATCCGTCATTTGAAGTAATCAGCCCGCTGCTTTCTCGATGCCGTGTGTACGTCCTGGAATCTCTCGACAAAAAAGGGCTCACCGCAATTGTTGATCGCGCGCTGAAGACCGATACGATTCTTTCCAAGCGACGGATCGTCATCGAGGACCTCGACTTTCTCTTGCTGCTTTCGGGCGGCGATGCGCGCAAATTACTGAACGGTCTCGAGACGGCGCTCCACCTCACAAAACCCGACGGCGATGGCGGTGCGACCATCACCAAGACGAAAATTGAAGAAGCGTTTCAGCGGAAATATACCCTCTACGACAAGACAGGCGACCAGCACTACGATACGATCTCAGCCTTCATCAAAAGTCTGCGGGGAAGTGATCCCGACGCTGCTGTCTATTGGCTTGCGAGAATGCTCGATGGTGGCGAAGATCCAAAGTTCATAGCCCGGCGAATGGTCGTTCTCTCCTCTGAAGATGTGGGCAATGCCGATCCGGCGGCATTGACAATGGCAACATCTTGTTTCACCGCCGTGGATTATGTCGGAATGCCGGAAGCAAGGATCATCCTCTCACAAACGGCAACATATCTTGCCTCTGCGCCCAAGAGCAACGCTTCCTATCTTGCCATTGAACAGGCGATGGAGGATGTTCGGAACGTGCCCAATGCGCCTGTCCCGCTGCATATCAGAAACGCTCCGACACAATTGATGAAAGAACTCGAGTACGGCAAGGATTACAAATACAGCCATCACTTCGATGACCATTTTGTCGAGCAGCAATACCTTCCGGACAACCTGAAGGACAAGGTCTACTACAAGCCCTCGGACCTTGGCAAAGAAAAGGAGATTCGCGAGAGGTTGAACAAACTCTGGAAAAAGAAGCAGCGATGAGGAGTGCGGAAAAAGAAGACATTGCAGCACAGGCAAAAGCGTTCTTGAACACGCTGCACCAAACGAATGAACGCCACTCCGCTGTCATAGCGGATGATCTTCTGCTGTTCTTCTACCGATTGCGCGACGAATACCGCATCATTCGATCGACGAGCGATCGGTTCAAAGGACCATCGTTCTCGTTTCTCCATGAACTCTTGTACCAACTGGAATCAAAGCCTGACGAGACAATGCTTTCCACGGAGTGGAGAGCCTTTATTGAAGTGCTCCTCTCAGACATTGCGTCGGGCAGAATTGTTGCTGCAAACAAATGACCATCACCGTCGAACATATAGCGTCGTTTCTCGGGGGATTCCGGAGAAAGGAGCTGAAGAGACTGGATCTGAAGAAGGCGGCTGTCTTGATGCTGTTCTATCCGAAAAACGGAGAACTGTACGTGCTCCTGACAAAACGAACCGAGGACGTGGAACATCATAAAGGGCAAATCTCATTCCCCGGCGGTTCGCATGATGAGGTTGACAACGATCTTGTTGTAACAGCGCTGCGGGAGAGCGAAGAGGAGATTGGCCTCCCGCGTGAGCTCGTGAGAGTCCTGGGAATATTCGACGAGTACGAAACACCATCGGGGTTTGCCATCACACCTGTCGTCGCTTCCGCAGAAGCTCTGCCGCCGTTGAGACCTCATGCCGCGGAAGTTGCCGAGATCCTGGAGGTGCCGCTCTCCCTGTTCGTGGACAAGAGGAATGAGAGGGTCGAACAACGAGCTCCGTTCGGCGTTCCCTTGGATGTCTATTTCTATAGATTCGGTGAGCACGAAATCTGGGGGGCAACCGCGGCAATCCTCCGATCCTTCCTGCGTACACTTCGAAAATCGCTTGAAGGGCATTCTGGTCGGGAGGAAAGTGCCGATCCAAAAAAGACTTTGTGAATTTGCGAAAATCTCACTATCTTTATATGTATACGAAACGAAATAGAGTTTGCTCACACAGGAGAACAGGATGGCACAACATAAATCTGCTGAAAAACGGGCACGTCAGAACATCAAGCGTCATGCGCGCAACAAGGCATCGCTGACAAGAATGAAGACGTTGGTCAAGAACGTTCGCTCTGCAAAGGATAAGGATACTGGGGCGGCAGCGTTGAAAACCGCTGTCAAAGCACTCGACCAGCTCGGATCGAAGGGGCTGATTCACAAGAATAAGGCATCGAATCAGAAATCTGCGTTGACCAAGTTTGTCAGCAAGATGAAGTAACGAAGTTCGTTACCAACAAAAAACCCCGGCCAAAAAGTCGGGGTTTTCTCTTTCTACTTCCTACTCAATACTCCCTACTAACTACTGCTTCTTCTTCATCTCCTCAATCTCAGCTATGCGCTGCTCGAATTTTTCTTTCTCCGCGGGCTTGTTCACGACAAGAGCCCGGTACGCTTTGATCGCATCATCAAACCACCCCTGCTTTACATAGATTTCCGCGAGTGTTGGAGTGACGAATCCGGAGCCCGAAGAACCTTCGCTTTCCGTCGCGGGCCGCTGTGCCTTTTCTGAGTAGTTAATTACCGGAGGTGTGATCCGGGGGGAGGACTTGAGCTTTTCCGCAAATTCTCCAATCTCATCAGGTGCAGCAGGTGGTTCCGCTGATGAAGACGAGCCTAAATACTGATCGAGCGTCATCGTATCTTCGGTGCCAAACAATTCCATCCGGACACGGGCAGCAAATTCTTCGTATGGTTCACCTTCCGATGCAGCAGGAGCTTGTTCTGTCCCAAACATGGCAAATGGGTTCTCGTCTTCTGCTGGTGTGGCAGGTGCAGCCTCGGTGGTTTCCGCGGTCGGCTGTTGCAGCTGACTGAACGCTTCGAACCAGTCGGGTGTCTGATCTTCTTTGGCTGGCGGCGCCTCTGCCGGGGCAGGTTCAGAAGCGAGCGGAGTTACTGCGACTGGGGGCTCGGCAATAGGAGTCGCTTCCACAACAGGTGGTGCCGGCTCGATCGTTTCAGGAACTGAAGGAGCCTCTGCGACTGGTTCAAGGGGCAGAGTTTCTTCAGGAATTCCAAAACCGTACTCTGTTGCAGGAACTTGAGGCTCTTCGATCGCAGTGGGTGCGACTGCTGGTTCTTCTGGAGCCGCGCTGAAGTCAGCGCTGCTTGTGACTGGTTCAGGCTTTTCCTCGACTCCGAAACCGGGAGTCTCATATCCACTCGGGGGAAGTTGCTCCTTCTCGAACGCTGGGGGTTCTTGAAATCCAAAGGAATCTTCGGTGAGCGGCGCGGCTTCAAGAGGCGAAATAGCCTCTGTCTGCTCCACAGGAAGTTCGGGAGCAGGTGCCGTTTCGGTCGGGACAAAAGATTCTTCTGTAGAAGGAGATTCCGGTTGCAGGATTTCTTCAGCGACCTGTGGTTGTGGCTCCTCGGCAACGACTTCCTCGACCATGAGAGATGTTGCCGTGACCTCCGGCTGAGCAGCGACTTCTTCCGCCGGAGCTACGCTGAGTTCCACCGAAATGCCCGTCTCGATACTTGAAGCAAGTCGAGCAAGAGTCTCGTTTGTTGGTAACAACTCGTGGACAACCTCGTACTCATGCTTGGCTTCAGCCAACATTCCAAGCTCAACGAGCGCCTTTCCTTTGACGAGATGGGCGGTGGAATAGAATGGATAGATCGCGAGCCCGTCATCACAAAGACGGAGAGCATCGCTTGCTCGGCCTGCCTGAAGATAATATGACGCAAGGCGTGCGAAAAGAGGTGACTGAGTCTCGGTGGCAAGCCGCTGCTCTAGCGACTTGATGTGTTCCTGAATGACGTCGGTCATTGAACTGAGGGTTGTTGGTGACGGAGCTTTCTCGCCTCGAGGGCGTGTTTGATTGAAAGTGCCGAAACAAACGAAAATCCCAAGCAGTAAAGCAACTGGAACGGAACAGCAGCAATCTGTAGATAGTATAATGAAGAAATTACGCCGAAGAAGCAATAGACCGCCAGCACAAGTTCGACCAGCACAACCCAGTCAAGCTTCACTGGAACGTATTTCTTCTGCATCCACGAATCCTTCTTTCCCTCAATTCGGTATTTTGGAGTTCTTACAAACTCGCTTCGTTTCTTGAACAGCCCCTCGAAGACTGCACGAGAATTATTGACGGCAAACCCCATACTGCCCGCCATGAAAAGGGGGAA
>JBGPAN010000324.1:0-5051 GCA_041480785.1 Bacteroidota bacterium
CTCGATTTGTAGATCTGCGAATTTGTCTCCATCAGGTCGATTCTATTCAATCCCGATGATAAGTACAGCTGCCCCCCTGAGAATGGAATCTTCTGCGAGAGTGACAGACTGACCTGCGAGCTTGCCTGGCTCTGCGGCGTGAATATGGTGCTCCCATCCGGCAAAGTGATGGCGTTGATCGAGCGGTAGTATCCCGGCACGTCTCCTTTCAGCGACAGTTGGGGATAGTACGACGCCGTAAAGGATCTGTAACCGGCTTGCTTGCTGTCATATGCGTTGCGTGCCATCACGCCGAGAGGACCATTTGCACGAGCGAGCCGGATACAATCCTGAAGAGAGAGATACGTTGTGTCAACCTGAGCCTGAGAGCGTGAAGCTCCAAAAAGAAGGAGAATGCTCAGCAAGAGATGAGGTCGGATGTTCATGGTGTCAGACAGTCTCAGATGAAAGTGGATAATAATAATGCGGATGGATTTGCATAAGCATCCAAATCCGAAATCCGAACATCGAAATCCTAAATAAATCCGAAAGCCCAACATCGACATCCGAAACAAAATCGAAACATCAGCCAAAAGACGTTTTGATCCTCGAGTTTCGTGCTTCGGGTTTCCCTAGAGTTTCGAGTTTCGTGCTTCGGATTTGTCTAGAGTTTCGTACTTCGTGTTTCGAATTTCTTTGGAGCCTCGTATTTCGTGCTTCGGATTTCAGTCACTCATACCTCAAACACACCACAGGATCCTGCTCCGCTGCCCGTCGGGCTGGGAATATTCCAAATGCGATACCGATCGAAATTGAAATAACGAACGACAACAACACCGAGACGGCGCTGACGATCGTCAGAACGCCGGCAAAGTAACGAATAGCAACGCTGAGCCCCACGCCCAGCAAGATTCCGATAATTCCTCCTGTTACACTGATCATCGTCGCTTCGCTCAAGAATTGGAGAATGATATCCCGTTTCGTCGCGCCGGCGGCGCGCCGAATACCGATTTCCTTCGTCCGCTCCATCACCGAGGCAAGCATGATATTCATGATCCCAATGCCCCCAACGATCAATGAAATCGAAGCGATGGCGCCGAGAACAACATTGAAGATATCCTTCGTTCGCTGTTCCTGGCGGAGAAGCTGTTCAGGCACGGTCACCTGAAAATCGACCACCTGATTGTGCCTTCGCTGCAGCATCCGGCTGATCACTTCCGCCAGACTCGCCATGCGATCCGAGCCCGCAACCCGGACAACCAACCGGTCGAGTTGATTGTAATTCACCGGTTTCTTTTCCTGATCGGAATTTTCTCCGCCAGTTTCGCGGGAGGCCCTTTGGATGTCGAGACGCGTGATCAGTGTGCGATTCTTGTAACGAAGCAGCACCGAGCTGACCGGGGTGTAGACATCGTAGTTATAGTCACGCAAACCGAGGTGCTGGATGTTTTCTTTGGTGATTGACCGCTCCGCCAGAACACCAATCACGGTCAACCAGAGGTTGCCGCATTTGATTTTTCCGCCAATGGGATCTTCTTTCGCGAAAAATTTCGTCTTGATGGAGTGACCGATGACGGCGACCGCCGAACCGAGTTCGAGATTCTTTTTCGAGAAGATGCGCCCCCGCTCCAGGACAAAATCGGATGATGCAAAGTACGTGGAATCGACACCGACCAGCTTGCTGGTGCGCTTGAGTCCCTCCCGGATCACCATGGTTTCCACAACAACTTCCGGACTCACGAACATGATGTCGGGGAGCGTCGTCTGTATAGCGTAGGCATCTTCAAGCGACAGACCCGGACTGAACCTTTTCTTTTCAGTTTTCTTTTGCAACTCATCCTCGGCGACTTTTCCTTCCTCCTGCTCAACGATAGGAGTGATGATGATGTTATTGGCCCCGAGCAGCTTCATCTGATCCAGGATTTCCTGTTTGGCTCCAGTTCCGACTGCCAGCATTGAGATGACAGAACCGACGCCGAAAATGATACCGAGCGAAGTGAGCATGGCCCTAAGTTTATTATGCGAGATTGCTTCGAGAGCAATCCAGAGGCTTTGGAAGATATGATCGATCATAGGGTGATAAATAGAGAATGCACAGTTTCTTGTTATGGATTTCTTGAGACAAGATCAGCTTGAACTTATGTCAATGACCTCAGATTACCTGTCATCAATGACTAAGAGTAGGGTGTCATTGCGAGCGTTTTGTTCGAAGTCCCGCTCTTGTCCGCTGTCCAGGATCCCGCAAGTTAGCGGGATCTCCCGCTCCTGGATTCCGCCCGTAGGCGGGATTCATAGAGCGGAACAATCTATCCCGCGACACATAGACTGCTTCCCTCATTTCGCCGCCAGCGATACCACTTTCATCTTGTCGGCTTCGGCCGGGGATGAGAGATACAGCTGGTCCTTCTGAGTGATTCCGGCCAGGACAACCGACGAGCTTTCGTTCATCTGTCCCAACTTCACTTCCTGCTTCACGACGCTCCCCCCATCCTTTTTGAACACGAAGGTCGTTGTTCCTTCCGTATGAACACATTCGAGCGGAATGGAAAGTGCATCATCAAGTTTCGCGACCAGGATTTCGTTCGATGTCGTCAAGGCCGGCCGCAGTGTCGTATCGGATTCCAGGACCTTCACACGCACTTCGAAGACTTTCGAATCGGAGTTCGGCCTCTGCTCGCCAATATTCGCAAGAGCAGTGACGCTCCCTGTCAGCGGCTTGTTCGGATCGGCATCCAGCTTTAATTTCACCTTTTGCCCAACTGCGATCTTCTGAATATCGATTTCATTCACGTATGTAATCGACTCCATTTCGCGAAGATCGGGGAGTGTGGCAACCGTCGGATCCCACGCATTGATCATGCTCCCGACGACTTTCTTCTTGCCGTTCCATTCACGAGCGTAGATCACCATGCCATCGGCCGGGGCCTTGATGGTGAATTCCATCACCGTTGTCACATAGACATCCAGCTTCTGTTTCTCCTTCATCAGGTCCGCTTCCGCGGCTTGCGCCTTTGCGATCGCCTGCTGTGTTTTTGTTACGTAGTTTTTCTTTGCCTGCTCGAAGTTCCGTTGTGCACGCTCGTAGTCAATTTCCGCTTGCCGTTTCATTGCGGGAGCTTCGTATGCGGATTGCTCCATCACAATCTTCTTTTCTTCCTGCGCGTAGAAGAGATTGACAAGCTCATCGCGCGCCTGGGAAAGCGTGAGCGCACTGTCGAGTTTCGTCACCAGAAACTGCGCGTCGAGTTTCTGGACGGAAAGCTGCGACTCCTTCATCTTTCCGGTGATCTCAGACTTGTCGAGCTCGCCAACGAAGTCCCCCTTCTTCACGACCGTTCCTTCCGGAATGATGTTCGTGATTTTCATCTGCCAGATATTGGCAGCCCGGGCGTTCTGCGAGCCCGAGATATTGATTGAGCTCTTCGCCTGAAGCTCTCCCGTTGTTGTGACCGTAACGAGGAACTGTCCCTTGGTTGGAGAGACGAGCACATCCGATTTCGTCGTCGTCCCCGACGCGGAGAAGTACCAGCCGAAGCACACCAGGATCACACCGAGAACCGAGTAGGAGACGATCGGCCGGCGCTTGAAAAGAGAAAGAATCTTGGTGACAATGGGAGGTTGGAGGAATGGAATCTTGGGTACCCGGAACATGGTGAGCCCCCTTCTGATGCTGAGGTATGATGGTTGTACTGACGGCTGGGAAGGTGAATCCAATCAAGAAAACCGGAGCGACAAAATCAATAAACACAAATACTTACGCAAAAACACTGACAACGATTAGACGACGTTGATGCCCGGCTTGTTGCACCAACGGGTGCTATCTTCCGCGAAAACCTCCCGTTGTATAACATTGACCCCACTGCACTTCCGGTGAAACCGCGAGGGATTCCAAGAATCAGCTTTCTCTCGAACGTCGGCCAAACGCCCGCGCAAATTGCAGTGAGCGAGTGAATGCGCGCACCCTTGCTTTGCAGCAACTTCGATTTGACAGTAGCCCATCCACCCTGATACGCCGAGGGGGGCCGGGCGGGTTTACCCCGACTTGTCCCGATTCTCTTTCGGGATGCTCTCTATCGGGGCCGTTGCAGCCCGTCCCGCTGCGTAGCCGACCGCTTGAAGGACGAGCCGGAGGCTTTCAGAGCAACCTGTAAAGGAGGCATACGGTCGCGCTCATTGCACTCTTCGCTTCTTCTTTGGTGTCAGGAGTGATGAGATTGATCAATGAATAGTTTGCACCAATCGTGGCGTCAATCGATGGCAGAAGAGCCACACGGGCCCCGCCGCCAAATGACAGCCCCATTCTGGTATTACCTTCTACAATCGCTTCGGTGCTGCCATAAGTGTTGTTTATGCTCAGCTTTGTGTCACCGACTATGTTATACAGCAGGTCAAGACTCGCATAGGGCGCAATTGGAGAGGAGATGATTTGCCATTGCACGCCAGTTTTCAAACTGAGAATGTTGCTTCGAGTCGTTAATTCTCCGCTAATATAAACTGTGTTATACCAGGGAGGAGTAAACGCCTTGACAAAATCACACTTGCCATAGAATTGTGCATACGATAAGCCTGCGGTAAAACTAACCGGTGCGTTGCGCAATCGAAATTCCAGCGAACTAGCGATGTTGAAACCGATGTCAGCCTTTTGTCCAGCCATTTCTTCGAATTTCCCTGGCCACGACATTCGGTCGTTTGTGTATGAGAACGCATAGTTGCCTGGCGGATTCATAGTCGAGAAGCCACCACCCACGCTGAGGTGAATAGATTGAGCCTCACTGAATGAAAAGAGAAAACCACAAAAGATCATCGTAAACGCGAGTTGTTTCATGCCCCTCTCCTGTTTCTATGCATCCTGTTGAGCAGGAACCCCATGGGTCAGCTGCGCTGCGCCAAAGGTTCAGGCAAACCGTCTACCCGCCGTGCTTCACCTTTTGGCGGGCAGTGCCGTTGCAAACTTGTAGAGTAGGACACCAGCGCAGTAGCGTCCAGGACTTGTGAGCAAACATCGTTTCTCTCTTTTCAGACGAGTGTCCCGCTCAAGCCGTCCATCACCCCGTCTCTGGTGTCCCCTCATC
>JBGPAN010000325.1:0-5042 GCA_041480785.1 Bacteroidota bacterium
CAAGTATTCACTCCCATCGCCTTTCACTCGCTTCACTGTGAATCGAGGTGACACGGCAAAGGTTGCTGTTCGACTGACAATAATAGACACGGTCTCGACCCTCTCGACCGGAAACATCATGGATACCGTCCTGGTGTATTCGAACTTCTCGGCGACACCGTTAAGATTGCCACTGACCGCCAAAGCGACCTCTGCAATCGTCTACGCACCGACGGCGACAACGATCGGCTTTGGCACACTGACGGTCGGCCTCACCAAGGATTCCACGTTGAAGGTTTACAATAGGACACCAACGGACTTCAGAATCGACTCGGTGACGATGTATTCAGGAAAGGAATTTTATGTCCTCTCCAACTCACTTGTGACTCCACTTAAAGCCGGTGACAGCACGGCGGTGAAGTTCCGGTATAAACCGCTTTCTGCAGTATTTTCACGCGATACGTTATATATCTGGTATAATTATACCCCGATACCGAGGAAAACCGTTCTGACCGGAACCGGCAGTACAAATGCTCTGATTGATCCGGGCAACTATGTGACGGTGGACAATGTACGTGGGCCAGAAGGATTTGCGACCGCATCTCCAGACTCCAGCTACGTAGAGACTACAATCAACGGATTCTATTTGAACTCATCGGCGACCTGCTATGGTGGAACGGCGACGGGTATGAGGCGATCTCCGTTCCTTGCTGGTTCCCCCAACGGGTCATCCGCCCGGTGGACGTTCAAGATCGACTCCACTGCTCCGTATCTGATATATCACTATGCCGACAACAGCCAAAACCAGGGGGGTAACTTCTACGTCCATCTGCGCAAATTCGGAATCAGTGGCATCGTTGATAGCACGCGCTATGATGAACGCTTGAACTGGACCAACTTTGGTCCTGAAGCAGGTGGCACCTGGTTTCCACTGTTGATGCATCGGATTGATGGCGTCGGGCCACAAGCTGCCTCCATCACGATAGGCGCGGACGCCCTTTCGACTGCATTTATGCGCCTCGACGCGGTGCGTTTCCTGCGATCCAGGCAGAAGGCTGACCTCGAATTCGGCAGGAGATCATTGAATTTCAGCCCAATCAGGGTCCCCGAAGAGTTCAGTCCAACAATGATTGGTACTGAGACTGTTCTTCCGTATCGTCTCTACAACCTCGGACGGGACACGTTGACGATCAGTGACATCAAGTTCTATCCGACTATTACACCGGTTCCGTGGTCCTACACAAAGAACTTCACGGGAGCCCCGATCACGATACCACCGATGACGGTGGGAAGTGATGGGAAGGATAAGGGCGGGTACTTTGATCTTCAACTGGCTTTTAGTCCTTATCAGGAGGGCTCGGCTCGCGATTCGATGGTTATAACGAGCAATGACGAGAATGAACCAAAGGCATACATCGTTTTGTACGGCGACGGATTAGGTGTCAACTTCATCATGAATGCCAGTGCCGGCAATACTGAACCGCACTATGGCGTTCCGGGTCCACCAGATGTTCCTGTCATACCAACATACCGGGAATCTCCGGGGTTCTTGAACTCCACTTCTACATCGTATCCCGTGCCGATTCCCTTATCGAACTCGTATAGCCGGGTAAACACTGGAGGCACCACAAGCTTGCCCCATCAGGCCTGGTATGAATTTCAGATGCCCGAGATTTACCGCGGCAGACCAACCGACGGCAGATATATACTGGAGTTCGCAGGGCCTATCGGCTCCTCAAATGCCTATTCGAACGACATTGTCAAAGTAACCCATTCATTCGGGGTTCCTCCTGACAGCGTCTATTTCGATTCGAGAACAGCCGGCTTGCCCGGTGGGACGTGGTGGCTTCAAATCGGGGGAACCACAAAAACCTGGTACCTCGCTCCCGGTGGGCTTATTACGGTTGAGTTCAGGCGGGATGCTCAGACGGATGCTGCCGGCGGCATAGGCTACTTGAGAACTGACCTTCTCAGGATGCGAAAAGTCCCGTCAGGAGCACTCATCGGTGTCAGCGTTGCTCTGGGCGCCAGTGTGAACTTTGGCGACGTGAGTTTCCGACAACCGGCGGGCTTGGATGGCAAGGCAAACAAAAAAGAAATCACGCTTGGAAGCACGGGTGAATCTCAGGTGGTTGTGAGAAGCATCAAATTCCGTAATGGCAAATACTTCTCGCTCGCCGGCGCACCGTCGCTCCCGGTGTATTTGCGCGCATTGTCGGGCCTGCAGAAACTCACTCTCGCGTTTACGCCCGATGCAATCAGCACCAGCTATATCGATACGCTGGAGGTTCTGTCGAATTCCGTGAGCAGAGACTCCCTGCTTCTCGTCCGTGTCATCGGCAACGGCATCGGCGGCATTTACACGGTTGACGACGACGGTGCATTCGTGGAAGTCTCTTCAACACCCGCATTCGGTGGTGTCTTCATCGGAGGCTGGGACAAGGGGAAGATGAACAACTGGCAGGTTGAAACGTCGAATGTTCCTGATGTTATCGGGAAAGGAAAAACCAGACACCTCCTCCCGATCTATTTCAATGCAAAGGCTACGTTCGAATGGTATCCCGCCATTCCACTCGATCCTGCACTGGGTGACTCCGTGTTGGTGAACATTGCAGTGACCGTTCCGCGCGGATTAGCAAACGGAAGCCCCCGCGCACGGTATCGTGTGTACAGCACTGGCGGCAACCTGACAAAAGATACCTTGGTGAGCCAGAACAATCCGGCAGGGACCGGCCTGTCGGCACTGGTGGAAATCAACCTCGGCAACCATTACTTCCTCCGCGGCGGGCGTGACGTTGCAGGCGGACAGGCGTTCTTTGGCCACGTCCAACTCTTCGACGATACTGCTGCTGTGAGTGCATACTATGGAACAACAACGAACTTCGCACGGCGGGATACATTTGGTCTGCTTGCGGATGCCGTTATTTTCCGCGAGCTGGACCGGCTACGGCCATTGATCACGGGCGTAACAACCGACGTGCCGCTCGAGTTTGCACTCAGCCAGAACTACCCGAACCCGTTCAATCCAACGACGACGATTGAGTTTTCGCTGGCAAAAGCGGTACCGGTGGATCTGAAGATCTATGACATGCTTGGTCGCGAGGTTGTCACGCTGCTCCAGAACAACAGCGTCAACGCGGGACGATACCTTATTCGCTGGGATGGCAGGAACCGATTTGGCCAGTCCGTCGCTACCGGCGTTTACTTCTATCGTCTTGTTGCCGGCGACTTTGTCCAGACCAAGAAGATGTTGCTGATGAAGTAACCTCAGCCAGATTGTCCACGCGCCACAGCGAACGCCTGGCGCGTGGAGGTTGTTGCAACTCAAGGGCATCCGATGTATCTTTCGGATGCCCTTTTTTGTTTGAACTTTCACAAGTACTCACGTCACGAAGTGACCGAGTTTGTGTAAAAACTATTAAAAAGCATTCGTCATTCTGAACGAAGTGAAGAATCTGAATAGAAAACGAGACTCTTCGCTACGCTCAGAGTGACAGTTGAGACTTTTTACACAGTCTCGACCCCTTTGGGGCAAAGGCGCTAAGAAACGACATACAACCAAGTCATTGCGAGGAGTCCCGTTGCTTTCTAACGAGACGACGAAGCAATCTGTCCATGTACAGATTGCTTCGCAAAGAACGCTCGCAATGACTTGTTGCTTTAGCTCATTGCGAAAAGAGTGGCTCTGCGTGAGATTATTGATGGGGACATGTTCATTTCTGAGATGGCTTCCAAGGAATAGCACTATGAAAACTACGCTCGTGTTAACCCTTGCCCTTGCATGCGGTCTTTCGGCCTGCGGGCCTGAGAAAAAGGAGACAACAACCAAGGGAACCCTGCATGCATTGTTTGCCGAATCAACAGCACCGGTCATGGTCGAAGAGGTCGACCAATTCGTGAGCATCTATGGAAAGACAGGCGCGAACATCACCTACGAAATCGTGTCATCCGAAGAGGCAATTCGCCGCATGGTGCGAGACACGGTGCGCTATGTCGTCACCACCCGACCGCTGTCTGCAGCAGAAAAATCACAGCTGCCAAAGGTCGAAGGATTCGATCTAAGCGAGATCGTCGTCGCGTATGATGGAGTGGCAGTTGTCGTCCACCATAAGAATCCTGTTGAGAAGATCACAACAACAGAACTCTCCAAGATTCTCACCGGGGAGATCCGTCGATGGGAGCAACTCTCCAACGCTGAATCGATGACGGGCGCGATCGAGGTTGTCTACCAGGATTCCTCCGATGTGTCGGCGTTCATTGGCAGTCGCCTTCTGGACGGGAAGCTCATGCGGCCCACGTTCCAAAGAACAGGTTCCAGCCTCGCGACGCTTCGATCCATCGTCGAAAAACCACTCTCGATTGGATTTGTTGGGATTCTTTGGGTCGACTCGGCACGTGTACCAGCGAAGGTGTTGGAAGTCGCCGAAACCCGCCAGATTGTTGACACGATATTCCGTATTCCTCCGCAGAGAATGGGGAAGTACTCCTCTCCCCATCCAGCGAATATCTACCGGACGCATTATCCTCTGAAGCGCGCCATTTACGCCTATACATTTGGGCCTGTGGGAAGCCTCGCATCGGGATTTGGCACTTTTGTAGCAACCAAAGTCGGGCAGAGGCTGTTTCTGAACAGGAAGATTGTACCAGCCACACAGCCAATCAGGCTCAAGGCACCGGAATGATGTTCCAGCCGGGAAATGTGCAATGATGAACACCCAAATCTGAATGACGAAGTGAAGAGTGGGGAGACCTTCCGAAGGAAAGTCAGCCTTCAAAGGATCCTTCCGAAGGTTGCGGGGGGAAGACGCGACGGCTGGCCTGGACAATGTCCCCCGCCCGACCGCCAGCGGTCAGGCGGGCGGGAATGATGAACCCCCAAGTCTGAATGATGAAATGAAGAGCGGGGCGACCTTCCGAAGGAAAGTCAGCCTTCAAAGGATTCTTCCGAAGGTTGCGGGGGGAAAACGCGACGGCTGGCCTGGACAATGTCCCCCGCCCGACCGCCAGCGGTCAGGCGGGCGGGAATGATGAACCCCCAAGTCTGAATGATGAAATGAAGAGCG
>JBGPAN010000326.1:0-5035 GCA_041480785.1 Bacteroidota bacterium
CAACAGCCGCGTTGATCAGCAAGAGACTCTCGGGTTGGACCTGCGACAGGAACACAAACATTGCGTCAGGGAGATGAATCGAAAACACCATAATCCAAAGCCAATACTTAAGACCCTTCTTGGAAACGATGTATCCTCCGAGCAATCCTCCAAGCAAGAGTGCGATGACGCCGACCGTTCCGTAGACAATGCCGACCTCGCTCGTTGTCAGTCCCAAGCCTCCCTTGACGCGTGGATCGAGCAGGAAGGGCGAAACCATCTTGACCAGCTGAGCTTCAGCAAAGCGATAGAAAAGGAGAAAAAACAGCGTGGCAATGATTCCCTTCTTATTGAAGAAGAGAGCGAAGGTGTGAACAAATTCCTTCCAGACGCTTTGAGATGCGTCTGCGCGCGTGGGCTTGTCCGTCAGAGGATATGGCAGCATAAGCTTGTGATAAGCGAACAAGAGCAGAAATATGCCGGCGAGGACGCTGAATGTGACCGACCATGCAAAGGGGATATTCCCGGATTTGGCGGCAAAAACCGCAGACTCTTCTTTGGCCAGGTTCTTATCAAGTTGCACCACGACAAGCGCCTGCTTGTCCCAGTTCTCGCGAGTGAAGGTCAAGCGATCTCCCTCTACGACCTTAATACTTGCGTCACCCGACTTGTGTTCGAATGCCACAACCACCGGGCTGCCGTCCATCGGCGGTTTTGACAACCGGAGATGAATGACCCCGACATTTCCTCGCTTATCGATGTCGCCTACCACTCCTCGATGCTCCCCAACGAGATCGCGAATGAACTGTTTGATCTTCGAAGCAACGACACGATCCCACCAACTGCTCTCAATTTTCTCGTCGGCGGGGCGGAAAGCGTTTTTGATGTTCGTGGCTGCAACTGCTCTCAGGATCGAATCCACTTCGGGCTTGTTTCTCGGTATCAATGGGACTCGCAGAACCTGGGGGCCCGCTATCACTGTCATCCGAGAACCTGGCTCCGCCATCAGATCGGTCGTGGCGAGGCTTGTGTCCGCACTTGATCGAACCGCGTGGACCGTTACGTCGTGCGTCGGCAGACTCGAACTCGTCTCAATCGTACCCGCCAGAACAACGAGAAGTCCCTGACCCGTCAACATCGCGACCCTGTAGAACGTGCTGCGGACACCAGAAAACTTCGCTTGTTCGTGCTGTTCCAGACTGAGCATATAGAAACCATCGGCCGCGATATCATGTGTCGCCGAAGCGAAGGCCATCAACCAGAACATCGCGATGCTCCACTGGAAGAACGAAGATGCCGGCAATGTAAACGCTACAGAACCCAGTCCGAGACCGACGACAAATTGAAGGGAAACAACCCACAGACGCTTCTTGGAAAACATGTCGACGAAAGGACTCCACAGCGGTTTGATCACCCATGGCAAATACAACCAGCTCGTGTAGAAGGCGATATCGGCATTCGAGATCCCCAGCCGTTTGTACATAATGACAGATACTATCATCACAACCACATACGGAACCCCTTGCGCAAAATACAACGTCGGCACCCACGCCCAGGGATTTCTGTAATGTTTTTGATTGCTCTCCATATCCGATTCCTCTTCGGGGATACGTTTAGTAGAGTTTCTGCACACTGGCACCTGGGAAATAATGCAGCACGATCTCTTCTGCCTTTTTCCCTCGCGCCGCCATCACTGCCGCACCAATTTGGCAGAGACCAACCCCATGCCCCCATCCAGCTCCGTAGAATGTGAACCGCGTCGGCATTCCGTTCGCGTCACGATCTGCATCGACGACAAATGCAGAACTGTAGAGGTGACTCCTCGAGAGCCAACGGCGGATCTCGAGTTCCTTCCCGACGATCATTGTCTTCTTCGTCCCGACAATTTGCAGTCGCGTGATCCTCGCGGACGGTCCGCGTTGAAGAGGAACAAGTGCAGAGATCGTTCCGAAGTCTATGCCGGACCTCTTGTGGACAATTCTCTCAAGCTCTTCGCGTTGGTAGTCGACTCGCCATCGAAAGAAATCTGTTGTCTCCTGGTCAAACGATGGAAGGATCTGTTTCAGAATGGCGGCATCATTCGTATTGCAGTAGGCTTCGGGAGAGGACAGAATCCAATCGCGCGCTTCAGGCTCGGTGGATTTGCCGGAATAGGATTGTTCTGCATCTGAGACGGACCGCAAGTAGGGAACAGGGGTGTTTTCCCAGGCATTTTCAAAATTCTCCGTCAACCCACCACAAGCTTTGTAGAAACGTGCATCGCACACCTCATCATGATGGACGAGGAGAACACCCCGCGTATCCTCGATCGCTTTCGTCGCGTTCTCCGAGATGATTTTCGAAATACCTTGATACCTCTGGCAATGGTCGTCCGCACAGACATTGAAAAGCATATGGTCTTCTCTGTCGTACCATCGCACAATTTCTGTTTCCGTTTCCTGTGAACGAAGGGTTGGAATTCCGATATTTTTCGCCTGCATCTGCTTGTGAAGCATTGCGACGAGCCAACTTCTGGATATGATCGCGTGCGCCCGGAGAAGTTCAAACGGCGCTTCTGCGCTCATTTCCGATGAAATCACGCTTTTCAGATAGTCCTCAACTCCGATTTCGTTAATCGCAGTTATCGAGCCTTCCGGCGCCGCAACAAAGCGCACATTGCCTTCAAAGGTTTGGTCTTCCTTCCGTTCCCAATGGAAGTTGATGCCGATCGTCACCCCGTTCAGCGTGAATGTTGCGCCATTGAGTGCCCAGCAACGGATGTCTTCACCCTTCATCACCTCAACTCCCTCATCATCGAACAGGACAAGGCGACCATCGAGGTATCGTACGGTGAACGATCCCTCCAATAGCACCGTCGTCGGGACTTCAAAGCGACCGTTGAAGTTGCCCCGAATTTCGGGAACATGCTCTACGATTCCGACGCTGATATTTGGTTCCTGGAGATTCATGGCTCTATTCTATTGAACACTATGACTATGAAAGCCGAAGGATGGTCTCATTGAGTTTCTCTTGCGGCAGGCTCACTTCCTGAAAAATGCTCTCCACCAGAGATGCATTGACAGTGTTGAAGTCTTTTTCCAGCGGTGTGACAATCAACCCTCCGATGTCAACGGCTGCCGGGCTGATGAAGACTCTCTTTGCCTCTTCCCTGAAGTATGCTTCGGGCCTGTGCTTGCTCCGTGGAAACAGGATCACTCTCCAGGACCCATCCGTGAAAGAACACAACACATTGAGCATGCACTCTTCCCTCACTCCGACAGTCTGACCAAGAGAATCCAAGACCTTGTTCAGGACAGCAGCGATATTCTCTCTTTGAGGCGACTCAAGCACAATGACCTGACGCCCGAAGTTTTGCAGCGTGAGGATATCCACAGAATCCAGTGACCGACGAAGAACTCGGTGCAGTTTTTCCCGCGCAGCCATCTCGACAGGAATCAATCCCGTCGGGTTTGCCTGAAAGTGCATGTGGTCGGGTGCCGACGCTCCGCACTTGGGTCCATTATAGAAGATGGTGAGTCGCGGACTCAGGTCCCGAGCGAGGTCCAGCATCGTTGGGATGTATGGACCGAGGATCTGTGGGAGGTGAAGGATATTCGAGATGGTGAAGTGTTCCGCGAAGATAGGAGCCGGGTTGCACAGGATGAGAAACTCATCTTTGTACACGATTCCCTTTTGCAGCTCGGGGAGGTTCTCGACGCAGAGGAAACACCGTCGCTCACGAATCGACTGAGCGTCGACCTTTGCACCCGTACTGACGATGCGTCCAGGATTGAACTGGAGCCACACAGAAAACCCTCTGCAATGGATTTCCCGCAGGCGGACGGTTGCGAGCGAAGCGTACCCAGTCCTCAATTGGGGCCATGTCAGTTTCTGTTGTTCCAGAAGCTGGCGTGGAAGCTCAGCCAATGAAGTTTCCCGGTGCGAGCCCGCAAAAGACCTGGCTTGAATCAATGGTGTCAGAGGATTCTCAACAGTGTGCCTCCGGCGGACAGAGAAGTCTCCCTCCCCCCGGGAGAGCATGTTTAGTGAATCGACTCGTTCATGATGAAACCGATATGGTGGTCCACGGTCGACTTGCCCATTGAGAATGGCTCTGTCCGTACCACCTGGTATCCCATGGTTTTGTACCAATCAACGGTGTGATGGTTTTGAACCATCACGCCAACCCAGAGTCGGTCGAGTCGAAAACCTTTCGCCTCCTCGGCTGCGCGTTTCATCAACGCTTTGCCGAGGCCCTTGGTCTGAAACTGCGGCAGCACGTAGAGCGAGGAGACGTAGTAGCGGTTTTCCTCCGGATCCCTCGCTGTCCTCATGAATCCGACCACTTTTCCTTCGTCTTCGGCGACAAATCCGTCGGCCATCGGATTATGGAAGAGCGATCGCAGAGAATCCATATCATAGTGTTCTGCGAAATATGCCCGGAGATCGTCCTCTGGAATGAAATGGGAATACGAATCAAGCCACGTTTTCCAGAGTACATCCTGAATTATGCTCAAGTCATCGAGCGTCCAACGGCGAACAGTGTGTGCCATACTATGCTCCTTCACGATTCATGTGTTGGCGTGCCAGCATTTCTATTGTGCGAATCTTGTCCTTGTAAACATCGTTCCGATTTGCCTTCTCTATCGAGAGAGCTGCATCCGTGTTCCCCTCCCAGCGACGGCACAGGTACAGCGGTTCGAATATCCTGCCGATCTGGTAGTGGCGGGAGAGTTGAATTGCGACAGCATAATCCTCGCCGTAACTCGTATTCGGCAACAGCACCTGCCGCAACAAAGCTGTATTGAAAGCACGAGGAGCTCCAAGTCCGTTAATCCTCAGCGCATTGTTTCGCCCATTCTCAGGAGTCCATTCCCGATGGTCGATCAGTCCCGGGGGCAGCTCTTCGAGCTTCATGTTCACAAGCTTGTAGGATCCAATGACCATCGCGTACTCGCCGCTGCGGAAAACGTCGACGATCCTCTGAATTGTGTCCGTCCCGCTGTAGATGTCGTCCGAATCGAGCTGAATGGCATAGCGGCCGCAGTGTGCAGATAGGACCGCTTCGTTCCAGCAG
>JBGPAN010000327.1:0-5026 GCA_041480785.1 Bacteroidota bacterium
CGCGCGCTTCCGCTCGGTGAGGTCACGGAAGACGCCGATCGAGCCAACGAAGTCCCCTTCTTTTTCCATGAAGGGACTTACCGTCATGAGAAGGTCCCGTTTCTCGCCATCAGGCCGGATCACCTGAATTTCGTACGACGCCGTCTCCCCTTTCCGTCGCCTGCTGGTCTGCTTCAGCATCCCATCAAATTCACCGGGGTCCATGAAATCCTGAAGACTTCGTCCAACGAGGTTGCCAGCAGGCACACCGAAGATAGCTTCAGCCGCAGAATTTACAAACTTGAATCGCTCCTCACCATCTACTAGCCCAACCCCTTCCGCCAGGTTTTGGACCACGGTCCGATATTTTTCTTCACTTTCCTGCAACAACTCTTGAGCGCGCTTCAACTCAGTAATGTCCTGGAGCGTGGTACGAATACCAGTTATGCGGCCCAGCGCATCCCGGAGCAACTGATCCTCGATCATGGCATTGATCGTTGTCCCGTCTTTTCGGATGAAAACGCGCTCGACGCCTCTCGCAGGCGGCTGAGTGCCGGACAACTTGGCCAAGACGGCATGCCGCGATTCTTCCTGGTCACGAACGAACTCCCAGCAGAAGTGTCCCAACATTTCTTCGGCGCGATATCCGAGCACCTTGAGTTCGGTCTGATTGATTCGAGAATAGTACCCTTCTGTGTCTAATTCATGATATCCCACAGGCGCATCGTCGAACAGGTCTTTGAAGTGTTTCTCACTCTCCTGGAGCTCTTTCTCCACCCGCTCACGCTCCACATCAATCCTGTTGAGAGATCGGGCTGTTCTCCACACCAAAAGCGAGGCGATGGCGATGTATGCAGTCGCTGCAATCACATCGCCAAACTGATTGCCATAGAGCCCGACACTCTCGCCCTCCGTTGTAATCCACCCAATGACAACCGGTATCACGACTGCAGCAGGCAACAGGCGGCGGGCCATGAGGCCACCGATGCCGGCACCTGTAATCTCGGCCATGATTCCTTCGTCGGGCTTCAGTGCCAACGCTCCGATGGAGAGAAGGATGAATGTCACCGCACCATGTGCGGCCATGTGCGTATGCACGGCGTATCCCACGAATTCCGGCAGATTATAGATGTACCCAAGTAGACCGAGCACCCCCATCAAGCCGACACTCATCGCAAGGATCTGACCGGGCATATTCCCGCGTCGAGTTTTCACTTCACACATAATGATTGCGGTGCCAACGAACATAAAGCTGAGGGCGACGCTGAAAGGCATGCGCCCTCCGTACAATGTACCGACGGATCCCGGTACATCCTTGAACAGAAGTTGGTCGATACCGATATTCCAACCACAAATGTACTCTATCGATGTGAGTAACCCGATCACGATGACGAACATCGCAAGAAACTGTGCCACACGCTTCATCTGCTGGTGTTGCGCTGACGAGTGCAAGAGCAACAGGGATGTTCCTGCAAGAATGAATGCAAAAGCTGTGTTCGCTTTCAGAGGAACAAAGCTTGGATGCAAGCTCTTCAGAAGCAGGATGTCAAAGATCCAGCCGACGATAACGATCGCACCGACGGAGGTTGCGGCAACACCCGCAATACGTGGAAGTGCGTTGATCCACCAGTTGAGACAAGTATGAGTCTCATCATTCATTGGATTATCCATTATGGAGCAACGGGGGTAGGGGCGTCTGACATCCTTTCAATGACTGCAATCGCTTTTTCAAACTCCGTCGACTTATCAAAGAAGAAATCCGCTCCCTTTCTGATACACATCGCCTTCATAGGGCTTGTTGAGTAATTGGTGAGGACCACGATGACCGGTGGTGGATCCATTTCTTTGATCCTCGGCAGAATCTCGAGGCCGCTGATTTTCGGCATCTGCAGGTCAAGGATGACGACGTCGGGGTTTGTCTTGCGAACCAGGACCACGGTTTCAATCCCATCCATCGCCTCCCCCGCAATCTCAACATTTGGCACTGACGAGAGCAACTTGATGATACGTTCACGGATTGGTGTGGAATCATCTGCGATAATCACTTTCACCATCTCACTCGCTCCTTGCCAGAGAGAACCTGGCAATGAAGTGTATGCATCCGGCATCCAAGGCGGTATCGCTAACGGTATGATCCTGGCATCGTAGTTTTAGCGATGGGCGAAGCCGAGCTTAAACCAGAGAATGGGAGAGCTGGAGATGGGGTGACCCGGTGAATGGGGGAAGCGGAGAAGGGGAGACCGGGAGAAATGGAGAAACGGAGAGCGGGAGAAAGGGCGAGGCGGAGAATGGGAGATTGGGCAATGGACGTATCGGAGAGAAACGGGGAGTGGATGAAACAGAGACGAAGCAATCTGCAGATATTCGGAAATGGAGAGCGGGCGAATCGGAGATGGGGGAAGGCGAGAATGGGAGAGTGGGGAGAGGGGGAGAATCCTAAGCTCGGAGGGAGCTCCGCTCCCGACTCCCAAGGGCGACCTTGTCGTGTTCAGGAACGGAGCTCCTTCACAGCTTGGGCGACATGAAGCACCCAGGCTGGGAGGGAGCTCCGCTCCCGACTACTCCAGGCTCGGAGATTCAGGTGGAGTCCAGGAGCAGAGCTCCTTCACAGCTTGGGCGACATGGAGCACCCAGGCTGGGAGGGAGCTCCGCTCCCGACCATCACGGGAACACGGATGAGGATTCAAGCTTCCAACCGCTCAACCGGCAGAATTGAATCATCATCCAAAATATAGTTACGAGCCGACGAGTATTTCCACTGTTCCGGTCGATCGACATACCCTTTTCGGACCGGATTCTCATGCAAGTACTGCAGCTTCTCGAGAAAGAACCGCTCGCTCTCTATGGCGATCGGATGAAAACCATCTTGCCACACCTTATGACGGTTGCCTTTTCCATCGGCTTCGGCAGCCTCGCGAAATACCTTGAGGATGTCAAACCTCTTTTCTTGCTCAAAACACTCGGTGAGACGACGAGATGTATGTGTTCCGAAGTCGCGCATGACGTCAGAGAGGATTTTCTCTTCGTCCGTTGACAACAAATAGTGCGCATGATTCAGCATAATCACGTAACCGTGCACGTGAAGAAATTTGTTCTTGATGCAATACTTCAAACTGTCGACGATGATATCAAAGCAAGGAATCGAGGTGAAGATATATTGCCAATCGACGATCGTGGTGGTGACGAAGTAATATTTGCTGTCCGGAACAACCTTCCAGCGACTCACGAGTGGTCCTCCGAAATGAGGGCTTGAAATACAGGGATGTGTGGGCTCCGTTGAGGTTCAGGAGCAGACCAGCCCGCCGAGCGGTCTGGCGGGGCTCCTTCACAGCTATAGGGCTCGGAGGGAGCTCTGCTCCCGACGACCCCGTGTTGCTTTGATGTTCAGGAGCAGAGCTCCTTCACAGCTTTGTTGCTCACTCCACCAACTTATTCTCAATCGCGTAACGAATAAGATCTCCGGTAGTCTGCAGTTTCATCTTCTCAAGAATATGTATCCTGTGCGTATTGACAGTGCTGACGCTTACGTTCAACTCGGCGGCGATATGTGTTACAGTTTTGCCTGAGCCGATCATGCGAAGAATCTGAAATTCCCTGTCAGAAAGCTCCTCATGGGGCGCCCGGCCACCATGACCGGCGACATTGTCTGCCAGTTTCTGGGACAGCGCATCGCTCACATACTTCCTTCCACTGGCTATCTTGCGAAGAGCAACCACCAGTTCGTGCGCCGCGCTCTCCTTCGTCAGGTATCCATCAGCACCGGCCTTCAAGGCGCGCACTGCAAAAACCTCTTCCGGAAACATGCTCAGGATAAGCACATGCAGACGAGGGAATCGGCTTTTTACCTCTTTTAAGACATCGAGTCCCGACTTATCCGGGAGCGACAAATCCAAAAGGAGGATGTCGCAGTCCGATTTCCCAATTCGCTCGAGGGTCTCGATTCCGTTTCGCGCTTCTCCGACGACGATCATGTCGGATTCTTCCCGAAGGATTTTCTTCAAACCTTCGAGGATGAGAACGTGGTCATCCGCTATGAATATTCTGATCATATGCGAGCCCCTCTATC
This sequence comes from Bacteroidota bacterium, assembly GCA_041480785.1. Taxonomy (GTDB): domain Bacteria; phylum Bacteroidota; class Ignavibacteria; order UBA10030; family UBA10030; genus UBA9647. The sequence goes on from JBGPAN010000327.1 coordinate 4,046, forward strand.
GGACAGCATCCACCAAAAGCTCGGAGGGAGCTCTGCTCCCGACGACGCCCGGACGATCCTGCCATGTTCTGTGGCGTGTTGCATTGTGGTGTTCAGGAGCGGAGCTCCTTCACAGCTCGGATGATCATCCACCAAGAATATTCTTCTCATTCGGGGGTCCCTCCGTCGGGCAGCGTCTGCTGAAGCGGCATCCTGACGGCAATCTTCGTTCCCCTCCCCATAACCCCTGTGATTTCCAGCTTCCCTCCAAGGATGATGGCGCGCTCACGCATACCGATCAGACCAAACGAGCCGGGTTTGTTCTCAGCATCGAACGTAATTCCAATTCCATCGTCTGTGATTTCAAGAATGAGATCGTTGCCTTCTGTTCGCATGATCACATCGACGCGCGTCGCTTGCGCATGCCGGGCAACATTGGTGAGGGCCTCCTGAACCAGGCGAAATATGGCGATGGATCTTCTCGCATCGGACTGAAGATCCCCGACGTCAGCGATGAGCCCGCACAAGACGCCGCTTCGCTGCTGAAATTTCCCGACTTCCCATTCAAGCGCCTCCACAAGTCCCAGCTGATCGAGCAACTCCGGTCTTAACTCGGACATGAGCGCTCGCACGGTTTGAATCCCGTGGTCGATCAGTCCCTGCGAGGAGTGAATTTCCTCAATGAGAGTGGCACGGGATATCTCTTTTTTCTCATCGCCAAGTCTGCGCCCCAGGAGCGACAAATCCATCTTGAGAGCGGTGAGGGTCTGCCCGAGCTGGTCGTGAAACTCCTGCGCAATGTGCTTTCGTTCTTCTTCCCGGATACTCTCCATGTGCGCCGCGAGCTGTCGCAAGCGCATTTCCGACCTTCTCACTCTTTCCTCATCGAGCTTGCGCTGGGTAATATCCACATTAACAACCAGCAGGCCGATGGCTTTCCCCCCTCGATCCTTGACGGGGACTTTTGTATACAAATCGCATTTGCTGATATCGCCAGTCTTC
>JBGPAN010000328.1:0-5021 GCA_041480785.1 Bacteroidota bacterium
CGTTGCTCACGATTGGAAACTCAGAAAGCACTGCACTGCCGAATCTGAGAGTTCTGGCGAGCGCAACGCTGGCGGCCCCCGGCAGGATCAACGGGAATCTCGAAATCGGCAATCCATCTTCTTTGGGTGTGCCAATGCTCCGCTTGGGGAAAGCCGGGAATGATCTCACGTTCGCTGGTTCAGTGATCACACTCTCTTCGAATGGCACGGGCAATAGATTCGCGGTGGTGGCAGATGGGACTGCTGACGGTACTGTCGGCGGCAAGCTTGTCATCATCAACCAGTCCTCATTGATCATCGCAAACACAGACATGAGCATCGAGGAGTTGACCTTCAATCCGACTGGTGGCACAGGTACGCTCAGCTTTGTGTCCAGCGGAAGTTCGCCACGTATCTTCACGATCGGGGATATCTTCGTGCATGTTGCAGGCGACATCAATCTTGGCAATAACCACCTTGTGCTGCAGGGTGCGGGTACGGCGTTGGGAGCACGAGCTTACAATAGGACGGCCGGCTCAATTCTAGCAACGTCAGGAGAGGTTCGTTTGGAGGGTGCTGCTGCGCAGCAACTGTCTCCAGGCTCGAATCTCGTGATACCGAATCTGAAGATCAACAACGACTACGGTGTTACAGTAAGCCAGCCGGCGCAATCTATCACCGTGTCAGGCAAACTTGACCTCAGTAGAGGAATCTTGAACGCAAACGTGGGGGCGTTGATGCTAGGCGACGGTGCCACGATCATCCGAAGGCAGCCCAGTGCGTACCTCAGTCTGCCGCCGACGTTCGGCAAAAGCGTCAACGTGTGGTACCTGGTGGATCAGTCCACCAGCGGTCTCATCACTCAAAATGAATTGCCAATTGATAGCACTATACGGGGCAACGTACGGATCAACAGCCAAAACCCGGTCTTCAACCTTGCTACTATCACCCTGGGTCGGAATGTCACGATTCGTGATACACTCTTCTTGGAGGCAGGAGCCCTGGCTATAGGTTCGAACGAATTGACGATGGCCGTCGGCGCCACAATTCTGCTAAGTGGGGGAAGATTCGACTCTTCAGGGAGCCGAGGTGGAGCACCTCGTGTTACCTCTTACAGTGTTGTCTACCGAACGGGGACATCGGTCATGAGTACGGACCGTGAGTTACAGGGAGGGGTGGGAATAAAGGCCAATCTTTCGGTTTTGTCCACTCAGGAGGGAAACCCGACAACGGTTGTTCTTCACGCGGACAAGACTGTATACAGCGTGACAATCAACTCTGCCGGGGGTGGAGTGGCACTCGGTCAGGCAGATTCGCGCGCGAGTCACACCCTGGCAATCACGGGGGACGTGACTGTGACCTCCGGTGCGTTCCTCAGCTCGACTGGAATTGCTTCGCTGATTGATCTGGCAGGCTCCAATCGACAGACCATTACTGTCCCGAGTTCAGGGCTTCTGCTGCCGGGCGGATTATCCTCGATCAACCTGCGGTTCAATAATACAGGGGGCTTTGTGTTGCAGGGCGGAGACCTGTTGATGAGTCAGGACGCAGTGTTGTTCTTTGCCAAAGGTGTCCTGCGGACGGGGCTAAACGCTCTGGTCCTTGCCCAGACATCAGGAGGGCAGGGCTTTGACCGGTCAGGTGTTGTGCCGCCGAACGTAAGTCACGTGTATGGAAAAGTGCGGCATACTGTAGTCGGCGGTGCTGGAATTCCCACTGTTCATCCAAATGGACGATTCGAATTTCCAGTCGGATCCTCGACTAGATACCGCCCTCTTGCTTTCATATTTGGAAGTTCATATCCAGCGATCAATTCAACCTCGATCGATGTTGAGCATCAGGATGGAACCCAAGCTGGAAGCGTGGGTTTTCCAATAGACGGCGGCAATGGCGTTCGTATCGGCAACTATCCAGCTTATTCATGGGTTGTGACCGTTGGCCCGGCTGCTTTTGCGCCGAACCAAAGATATGACCTTGAGGTACATACCCCCGATCTGATTTATCTGCCCTCGCGCATGCAGGACCTCAGAATTGTGCGTCGTCAGGAATCGGGAGGAACCTCAAATCCTTGGAGTCTCCAGGGGAGTGGCTCAAGTTATTCTGGCAATGGCCTCGTCTTCTCCATCTCGGGAGATACTACATACGTTGTGAGGTCTGCCTTCACGAGCGGCGATCTGAATGGCCAGGGGACTCGATTTGCGATCGGGTTTCCTTCAAGACCGCCAGTGTACCTCTCAGTTCTTCGAGACACTACTATTGAAGAAAACCAGAGGCTCGACTTCTCGTACCTTGCAGATCCGCTAGATCTTGGCGAGATCATTAACTACAGCCTGGTAAATCCACCCACAGGTGCCACGATTGACCCCTCGTCAGGTCTATTTTCCTGGAGGCCTTCGTATGGTCAGGCAGGATCATACTCCATTGTCGCACTGGCTTCCGACGGGCAATTCCTCACGATTGCCTCTGCCACGGTTACTGTACGTCGGGTGGTTCGGCCGCCTTATTTCACGAGCGTTTTGCGCGACACAGCGATTCGCGACACGCGTGATACGCTGAGGTTTTCCTATGGTGCAGTCGATCCACAAGGAGATCCGATGCTCTTCAGCCTGATCACTGGCCCGCCTGGCCTCACGTTGAGCAATTCGGGCGCGCTGCGATGGGTTGCCACAGCTCAGCAGGCCAATCAATCCTATTTGGTGAAGGTCAGGGTGAGTGACGGACTGGGAAGCGATAGCACGAGCGCCACGATTACTGTCACGCGCGACAGAGTCCGCGGTGATGTTGACGGTGATGGCCTGATCACCGCAAATGATGCTTCTATCGTTTTGAAACACATCGTCGGGCTCATTGTCCTGGTCGATCCGGCCGCTCTCTTTGCCGCAGATGCGTCGCGTGACGGAACAATTACTGCCTATGATGCCTCGTTGATACTCCAGGCGGCTGTTGGGCTTATCGTCATACCGACATTTTCGCTGCAGGATGCTTCCTCCGTGAAGGAATCCGTTCCAACTCCGATCGTTCAAGCCTCGATTGCTTCTCTGGGTTGGTCGACGGTCGATGCCGGAAGGGGATCCTCTGATTGCAAAGTGTCTCTGAAGCTCGTCTCTCAGAAGTCTGACGTCTATGCGGTGCAGTGGCACATTCAAGGGGATTTTGTCCGCTCTCCAATCAAAGGGATCGTGCCATCATTGCCCGATGGCTGGCAGCTCGTGTATAGACAGTCAGACGGCGAACTGAACATTGCTATGATCGGTACAACACCAATCTCCGGGCGCGAGCTGGCGACGGTGACATTCCATGTAACGACGGAGGTCGATCGTTTGGCTCTGAATGGCGGCGGATTTATCAATGAGACGCCTCAGACGTTGAGCCAGCTGGAGATCGCGGCAGTCCCGTTGGCGTTTGCGCTAAACCAGAACTATCCAAATCCATTCAATCCCAGCACGACGATCAAGTATCTGATGCCTGAGAGATGTCACGTCTCGCTCGTGATATACAACATGCAGGGACAGCATATCCGAACGCTTGTTGATGCTGCATCAGATCCCGGCTCCTTCACAGTGAGTTGGGATGGGCGCAATGATCGAGGGGAGTTGGTTTCGTCAGGATCGTATATCTATCGACTGTATGCAGGCACGTTCATTGCCGCTCAACGGATGATCCTTATTCGGTAATGTTGTTCATCAAAGGAAAGCAGCAACGAAAAAGTCTGTGGAAACTCTGAAACGAACCATAGTACTCCTTCTCTTCGCCATCGGAATTTCCGAGGCACAGGTCTCCGTCGGTCTGCCGACCGTTACTGGCTGGCCCAACATGTCCATGACTGTGCCGCTGTCAGTGGGAAGTCTCACTGGCCTGGGCGTGACAGCATTTCAGTGCACGCTGACATTCGATACGGCGATCGTGAGGCTGACAGGCGTGGACAATTCCGGCACACTGTCGGCAAGTTTTGCACTGGTCACCAATCCCAACTACCCTGGAGAGCTGAGGATTGCCTCTGCCGGAATCACCCCCATCGTCGGATCCGGCACGCTTGTCAATCTGAAGTTCGATCTTAAGAACCTTGGAAGCGGCACGATTGACTTCACAAGCTTCAAATTCAATGAGGGAACTCCCAAGTATTCTCTCACCAGCGGCAAGATCACGGTAAGGGCGATTCAAAAACCTGTTTTCACCTGGTACATTCCTGTCGATGGGCCCGGCCAGGTTGTAGGGTTTGGTAAACCCGTGACGTTTGCGGTAAGCGCGTACGATCCTCAAGGATGGGCTCTAACGTATACGTGGAAGCGCGATCGTCAAGTGGTCAAGTCTGGTACCGACACGTCGTACACGACAACCTTCAGCGGTGCCCAGGGAGACCCGCACATCGTCACCTGCGTTGCGGCAGATTCCGCCGGACTGCAAGACTCGACAAGTTGGAACTTCATCATCACCGATGTCAAAGGTGACGATGGGCTCATCCCGAAAGAATTCGCGCTCGGCCAGAACTATCCAAATCCTTTCAACCCGACGACCACAGTCCGCTTTGACTTGCCCAGGCAAGCTTCGGTGATGCTCGAGATCTACAATATTGTGGGTGTTCGCGTTCGAACGCTGCTGAAAGGGGAGAACATTGGCGCTGGCCGCCACATGATAATGTGGGATGGCCGTGATGAAAGTGGCCGCCTGGTGCCGTCGGGTGTCTATATATATCGCATATCTGCCGACGATTTCCATGCATGGCGCAAAATGACGTTGCTGAAGTGACAACGTTTCCCAGTCGTCATCCTGAGCCCCGTTTTTGTTTCTCGGGACGAAGGATCTGACTCAACATGTCGTTCCTCAGTTGTCATCCTGAGGATCGACGTTTTTTGTCGATTCGAAGGATCTGACCCACCGACGAATCAGATCAAAAGAGGCAGTCCCGGTTTCCGGGGCTGCCCCTTTTTGGTGGTATGCCAGGCATGGCACAATGACTTGGGGGTGCAAGTCCCCTATGGACCTCGATGATGGGAACCATTAGCCGAACAGCAAGGGTGTCCATCGTGAGATGGAATCTGAAG
>JBGPAN010000329.1:0-4990 GCA_041480785.1 Bacteroidota bacterium
AATTGACAAACTTCTTCAAAATAACTTTGTCCCCCTCAATCGAACTATTGACGATGGGGAAATCCTTCAATGCCCGGACCGTTGCTTCGACGAAAAATGGAGTGTACGTGAATTTGAATCCTTCCTGTTTCTCGAAGCGCCCTGCATTCCTCGAGCGGAAATCCACAATCATGGAAACGTCGCACTCTGAAACAGCTTCAACATGCGGTGAGGTGTGAACGCTCCTCACCATATGCTCGGCCATCTTCATCTGCACATTGTTCATTTGCACAATTTCATAGACCGGAGGCGGATACGTCTTTTGAAGCTCGTTGATGTCGGCACGATGGAGAGGAGTTAGAGCTGAAGCAGGTTTCGACACGCGCCTTTGCAGGTATTCGACGAGATCGTTCTTGGTCACACGACCACCAATCCCCGATCCTCCTAGCTGGTCCAATTCTTCGAGAGCAACACCTTCCTGCTTTGCCATCGTCCTGACAAGCGGTGAATAGAATCGCCTTCCGTCCAGCTTCTGGGCCCTACTCACCGGCTGTTGTGTGGAAAGAATAGCCGGCTCCGAAACAGGTTCGCTTAGAGTGGGTTTCGCCGCAGTCGTCTTCTTTGTAGACGATTCATCGACGTTCAACAAGAGCTTGTCGGTTTCGACGATGGCGATAACTGTCCCCACCTCAACAGTCTCTCCTTCCGGGACCACGATCTTCGAAAGAAATCCTGCTGCGGGCGAAGGGATTTCGGAATCCACTTTGTCCGTGCTGATCTCGAGGATCGATTCATCCAGTTCGATCTTGTCGCCTGGTTTCTTTATCCAGCGAAGGATCTTCCCTTCCTGGATGCTCTCTCCCATCTTCGGCATTACGACGTCAACGAGCATGAGAGTATTCCTCTAATAGGCTGCCAGTTCTTCGAGAGCAGAGAGAATCTTGGCTTCATTTGGCAGCACCGCGTTTTCGAGCGGGGGACTGTATGGCACCGGCGCATCGAGCGCCGCAACTCGCTTGACCGGAGCATCCAGATATTGGAAACAGTGTTCGGCGATCAGCGCTGCAAGCTCACCCCCAAATCCACCTGTGATCGTGTCTTCATGAGCGATCAAGACTCTGCCTGTCTTCTTCACAGAGCTGAAGATCGCTTCCTTGTCAAGAGGATTGATCGTCCGAAGGTCGATGACCTCCACGCTGACCCCCTTTTCTTCCATTTTCCGGGCAGCTTCCAGTGACTTCTGAACGAGGGCACCATAGGTGATCACACTGACGTCGGTCCCCACTCGCTTTATAGAAGCAATGCCGAGCGGGAGAACAAAATCCGCGTCCGGTTCAAGACTCGATGCATACCCCTGTCGATACAGTCCCTTGTGCTCCAAGAAGACGACGGGATCGTCTCCACGAATTGCCGCTTTCAGAAGTCCTTTTGCGTCAGCCGCATTCGAGGGAAACACAATTCTGATTCCAGGTACGTGAGCCAGGATGCTCTCAATGCACTGACTATGATAGTGGCCGCCATGGATATAGCCACCGACAGGAACCCGAATGACCATCGGACATGACCACGTATTGTTCGAACGATACCTGAACATCGCAATTTCATCGCGCAACTGCATGAATGCCGGCCAAATATAATCTCCGAATTGAATCTCCGGCACGGGCATCCATCCCTTCAACGCAAGGCCGGCTGCAACACCCATGATGCTCGCTTCGGCCAGCGGCGAGTTGAATACGCGCGCTTTGCCGAATTTCGTAGAGATCCCTTTCGTTGCCGTGAAGACGCCCCCCTTGCCATCTGCGACATCCTCTCCGAAGACGACCATCTTCGGATTGCGCTCCATTTCTTCTTTCAATGCGTGATTGATGGCATCAACGAGTACTACTTTCTGCCCCTTATGTTCAGGCTCGACAAAGTCCCTCGGTACATTTGCATGGGCTGAACCGTACACATGCAAGTCAGCAGTCGCCGCGTCCGGCAGAGGCCGCGACTCCGCCCACGTCGCGGCAGCGTCGACCGCCTCTTTCACTTCTGCCTGCATTTCGCTTGCTTCTTTGTCTGTAATGTATCCTTCTTCAATCAGAAAGTGCGTCATCTTCGGAAGTGGATCTCTCGCTTTGTCCCTCTCGACATCTTCCTTCGCACGATACTTTAGTTGGTCATCAGAAGAGGAATGAGGAAGAAGTCGGACGACATTGGCATGAACCAGTGAAGGACCTCCGCCCTTCCGGGCTCGCTCGACGGCCTTCTGCATCGCCGCGAATACTTCAACGAAATTTGAACCATCGACATCGAAGCGTTCCAATCCCTTGAAACCGCTCACGACATCGTACACGGAGCCGCCGGCAGTTTGAATCTCAACGGGGACGGAGATCGCGAGCCGGTTGTCCTGAATGAAGAAGATCGCGGGAAGAGCTTCGCGCGCCGCCCAATTTACCGCCTCGAAGAACTCACCTTCGCTTGTCGCCCCGTCGCCCGAAGAAACGTAAACTACTTCGTCAGTTCCTTCTTTTTTCGCGCCGAGAGCAACTCCGACTGCCTGAAGATACTGCGTTCCGGTGGGGCTCGACTGGGTTGGTATGCGAAGATCGGGACGACCATAGTGTCCCTGGGGCTGGCGTCCACCGGTGGCAGGATCCTCGGCTCTGTGGAGTGCGATCAGGAACATCTCTTCGGCCGTCATCCCGAGCTGAAGAGCGAACGCCTGATCACGGTAGTACGGAAACGCCCAGTCATGGCCACGGCGAAGAGCAGCTGCCGCGGCAACCTGAGCCGCCTCATGCCCCGCTCCACCGATGTGGAAGAAACTCTTCCCCTGTTTCAACAGGATGAGAATCTTCTCATCGCACCGCCTCGAAGTGAGCATCGTACGATATGCCCGGAGCAACTCCTCTTTTGAAAAGGGAGTCTTGTTTGTTTCTCTTGAAGCAACACGAGTCGATGTTGAAGGCATGTTTCCGGTCTCTCCTCCGGAGGGAACGACCTGATTAGGATCGTCCTAGGATGGCTCAACGTGAACTAGCTTGACACGCTCGAAAAGCGCGTCTGGAGTAATGTCTACAGCATTAGAACCAAAAACTGAAGTAAAAGATTCCGTGAGTTTTCGTTCGACCTCCTCGAGAGGGATCTCTCTTCCGAGGATCTGCTTCATGGACGTGACCCCTTTGTGAAAGATCCCGCACGGAATGATTCGGGCGAATTTCTGAAGATCGGTGTTTACGTTGAGCGCAAACCCATGCATCGTTATCCATCGGCTCAGCTTTACCCCAATGGCTGCAATCTTTTCGCCGCCGGTCCACACTCCTGTCATTCCCTCTTCTCGTGTCCCCTGGATGTCGAACGTGCGCAGGGCTGCGATCAGGACCTCTTCGAGCTTCCGGAGATATGCATGGATGTCGGGGGAATGTTGATTGAGGTCGATGATCGGGTAGCCGACGAGTTGACCGGGTCCGTGGTAAGTGATATCTCCGCCGCGGTCGATATGAAAAAGTTCCGTTCCGTCTTTGATGAGCTCTTCGGCAGACGCCAGGAGGTGATTGTCGTCTCCCGCCTTCCCAATGGTGTAGACATGATTGTGCTCGGTGTACAGGAGCACATCCTCGATTTGACCGCGCTGACGGAGTTCCAGAAGCTTATGCTGCAAGTCCCATATATCGGCATAGCGTGTTCGGCCGAGATGAGTGATCAGGATTTGCTTTGTAGCCAATGGGAGCGCGCTCATTAGATGTTGATGGCCTGTCCAAAGGCGTCGCCCGCTGCTTCCATGATGGCTTCAGAGAGCGTGGGATGAGCGTGCATGGTTCTGAAGAGTTCTTCATTCGTCGATTCGAGAGCTCGTGCAAGTCCCAACTCAGCGATCAGCTCTGTCGCTTCTGAGCCGATAATGTGGGCGCCGAGCAATTCACCATATTTTTCATCGAACACGAGCTTAACGATCCCTTCAGTCTCGCCGATCGCCATCGCCTTGCCGAGAGGCCGGAATGGATATCGACCTACTTTGATTTTGTGGCCAGCAGCAATTGCCGTTTCCTCGGTCATCCCTACACTCGCAACCTGAGGCTGGCAATACGTGCAACTCGGGATGTTGGTCCGATCGAATCCATGCATTGATTTTCCGGCGAGATGCTCTACCGCCGCGATTCCCTGATGAGATGCCGCGTGCGCAAGCCATGGGGCTCCAGAGACGTCTCCTATGGCATAGATGCCGTCAAGGTTAGTCTTTCCGTACTTGTCGACAACAATGGCGCCTTTGTCCACTTTCACTCCGAGTGGCTCAAGACCGAGGTTTTCGACATTCCCCTGAACGCCAACAGCCATCAATGCAACGTCGCCTTTCAGTTCCTGCACTCCGTCCTTAGTAGACACCTTCAATGTAACGTCGGTTCCGACAACAACGGACTCAACCTTCGCATTTGTCAAAATCTCGATTCCCTGTTTTCTTAAGCTCGATTCGAGGAGTTTTGTGATCTCCTTATCCTCTTTCGGAAGCACAGAGGGTAGCATTTCAACCATGGTCACTTTCGTCCCAAGAGAATTGTAGAAGAAGGCGAATTCAATTCCAATCGCTCCTCCGCCAATGACAAGCATGGACTTTGGAAGTTCAGGCAGGGTCATTGCTTCAGTGCTCGTGATGACCTTTTTTTGATCGATGGTGACTCCCGGAATCGATCTTGGCCTTCCACCCGTTGCAAGCAGTGTAAACTTCGTCTTGATAGTATCAACGACTTTGCCGTCTTTGCTCACCTCAATCGAGTTCTTGCCCGTCAATTTGGCTGTCCCGCTGATGACCTCTATCTTGTTCCTCTTCATCAGGTATTCAACACCTTTGGACACCCGATCCGCTATATCCCGACTGCGCTTGATGATTTTGCCAAAATCGAATTTCAGATCTGTGAACGAGAAACCGAATTCACCCGCTTTCTTGAATGAATTGTAGAGTTCAGCACTCTTCAAGAGAGCTTTTGAAGGGATACAGCCCCAGTTGAGGCAGATTCCGCCAAGTCGGTCACGC
>JBGPAN010000330.1:0-4989 GCA_041480785.1 Bacteroidota bacterium
ACTGGCCTGTGGAAGGCATGATCCTGCAGAAGCGTTTGCCTATGCAGCGCAACACATGCGGGATTCCGACGCCGTTTGTGTAGGGCAATACACCAAGGAAAACCGTTCAATGCTTTTAGACGACGTGAGGTTATTTGAAGAGAGTATGGTTGGTGCGAAGGAAAGAGAGAATCGCGAAGCATGATGCAGCACGGTCCACTTGTGGTAGTGGTGGGCATACGTTTCACGTGAGAGCCACAATGAGCAGCATTGAAATTGTCGAGAGTACGCTCTCGTACGAGAATCCAAAGCGGGTCGCAAGATCGTGCGGAGACTCAGACCTTGTTTTTTCGCGATATGCCCTCAGCAATCGCACCATGCCATGGCGTGAACTCGGCAACGGACGCTGGGAGCACGTCGATGAGTGGGGAAACACTTGGGCCAGACTTGACTCGACCTCCAAGGGTGAAGTGGTGAAAGGTGTCTTAGATAGCATCAAGGAGATGGATCATTACGAATTGCCCGACTACTCGCGGAGTGAAGCATACGAATGCGTCAGGGAAACGCGCTTGGAAAACCCCGATAAGTGGCTCATCGGTGAGCTGCCTGGATTTGCATTTGGTATCGCTCGGAAGCTGAGACGGCTGGACAACTACTTGCTGGACTTGATGCTGGAGCCAGAGCGAATATGTGTTCTGCACGATCGAATTGATGATATGTTGGTGAAGATGATCCACCGCTACGCCGATGCCGGCGTGGATAGCGTGATGATCTGGGAAGATTGGGGAACGCAAGACCAGCTGATGATCGATCCCGCTGAATGGCGAAAAGAATTTGGACCTCGTTTTGAGAAGCTCTGTTCGGTGGCTCACGACAGCGGCATACGGGTTTTCATGCACTCATGCGGACAAATACAGGCAATTGTGCCCGATCTGATACAATCCGGCATAGATGTGCTTCAATTTGACCAGCCTGATCTCCATGGAATCGACGCGCTCGCAGAGTATCAGGAGAGAGGCAAGATCACCTTCTGGTGTCCAGTTGACATCCAGAAAACGCTGCAGCTTCGAGATGAAACCATCATCCGCGCCAAGGCAAGAGAGATGTTAGACAAACTGTGGAAAGGCCGAGGCGGCTTTATTGCGGGCTACTATACAGATGGCGCTTCGATCGGTTTGGATCCAAGATGGCAAGAATATGCCAGCGATGAGTTCATCCGCTTTGGAGTGCGCAGCCAGTACGTTAAGGCATCACAAAAGGCAATCTGAATGAGAGTAAGAGCCGAGATCCGTCAGAACACATTCATCGTTCGTGAGCGATGTTCTGTCTGCATAGAGGTGAAGACAATGGACGTGCTGCGCATTGGCGACAGAGTCGAGGTGCAGTTTCCCAACTCGTGGTACGTGCTCACCGGTCCAAGTTTCACGCGGGTGATTCAGTCGGAAAATCCGTCTGGCGAACACTTCATAGCTGTCGATGTAGAGGATCATGCCGCAAGCTTCCAGATCGACATAAGACCTCGGCATCTGAATTTCCCCGAGGGATCTGTCCGGCACGGGCGGCATATCATCGCGACCGTGACTGACGGGGAAGCTGCGCCGCAGTCGCCGATACGGATTCTGTATATGAATACGTTTGCGCCCTATGTTGCCGAGACAGAACGTATCTGGATTCGCGTGAAGGGAAGAGCCCCGGAAATCGAACCCGAGCTGATTGTGACGCCGGGACCGGCTGCAGATCTTCGGATCATCGCACCAAGCGGTGTGGAGCTTGGGAGGCCATTTGAGGTGATTGTAGTTTCACTCGATCAATTCGACAACTGTTCGTCCACACGATATGAGAACGAAACGCTGCTAACGGCCGGAGGGAGGACCGTGGCAGTAGGTGTGACCTTTACCGGGAGTGTGAAAATTCCTGTCGTTCTGGACGACGTGGGCATTCATCGCTTCAAGATGCGTGAGGTTCTCTCAAACGCCGTGAGGGTTGGGAAAGGGGGTAGAGGACCATACTGGGGTGACATCCACATACACACCAAGCTCTCGCACGACGGTCAAGGCACGAATCCCTACGGATATGCGCGCGAAGTCAGCGGACTGGACTTTGCTGCCGTGACAGATCACTGTGATTCCCTCGGGGAGGAGGGATATCGGCAGGTACTGGAGTGGGCGCGTGGAGCGTACGTGCCGGGTGAATTCGTAGCACTCTTGGCAGATGAACGAAATCCGAAACACTTCACCGGGGACCACAACATCTACTTCCGTGACGAGCAGCATTTTCTCGCTTGCGCAGCGAGACCTGGGAATCCTTTGTACGCAAACCCAGATTCGGGAGATGAATTCCAGGCTTCACTTGATCCCTCAAAGGTCATGCTTGTGCCTCATCACACGGGGATAGCGTGGCGAAACCTCTCCGGCGGGAAGCCCCCGACGAGTGCGGTTGACATTGCAGCATGTGATGATCGTGGGTTGCGACATGTGCTGGAGATCTACTCTCACCATGGCCAGAGCGAATTGTGGAATCCGCAGCACGTTCTTTCGTATGAATTGAATCGCATGCGGCGGCCAGAACGGCGATCGAATGTGTCGGCACCAGGCCCGTACTATGCTCAGGACTATTGGATCATGGGCAGAAGACTCGGGGTCATCGGGTCTTCAGATGAGCATACAGCGCAATCGGGCCGGAGGCATGGTGGAATTGCTGCGGTCTGGGCGAGTGAGCTGACGCGGGAAGCCGTCTTCGACGCACTTCGTGACCGACAATGCTACGCGACGACGGGAGAGCGGATACTTGTCGACTTCTCAATCGGTGGCATTACCATGGGTTGCAGCGCGAAGGTTTCAAAAGGGAAAACGGTGAAGATCAACCTCCACGTTTGGGGGACGGCGACTCTCATACGTGTCGAGATTCTCCGCTTCCGTTTCGGGCTGGATTCTTCATTTATCACGATCCTTTCCGAATCACCCCGACCAGAGACTATGGACGCGGCCTTTGAGCTCGAAGACGAAGTATTCCGCAACTGCATCTACTATGCACGGGTCGTACAAGAGCCGCTTGAATGGCCCGCGATGGCATGGACGAGTCCAGTCTGGCTGGACACTCAGGAACTCTCAACTCAATGATAAGGGCGTAGAGTTGGCCCGAAATCGAAGAATCGCTTATTCTTGAATGGACAAGATCCTCAACATCGGTATTGTCGGCTGTGGGGAGATCGCTCTGGAAAACCTGAAGGGCATCCAGGCATCGGGCAACTCAAAGGTGGTTGTTGCGATGGACCCACAAGAGGATCTGGCGGTTTCGTTGGCTGAGCAGGCCAACGCCAGATCGACCACTTCATGGGGGGACGTTCTAGAGTCGAAGGATGTCCAGTGTGTTTTCATTTGCACGCCGCATCACCTTCATGCGACTCTTGGCATGCAGGCTGCGGGGAGAGGAAAGCACGTCATCGTCGAGAAACCTCTTGCCACAACGCTGGAAGATGCAGAGAATCTCATCCGGGCTTGCGATGAGAGCAATGTGAAGCTGTCAGTTCCATACGTCTATCGATACCATAGAAATGTCAGAAGGGCAAAGGAGCTTGTCGAACGCGGAGCCATTGGTGAGATCGTTGCTGCGGAGGTCCATTGGGTTTCGGACAAGCCCGAGAGCTATTGGACTGGGGGATTTACTGGCAGAGCCAGGACGGATTGGCGGATGTCCAAGGAGAAGAGCGGTGGCGGCATACTGATGATGAACTGCAGCCACCTCTTCGATTACGTCGAGTTCGTGGCCGGACTGACGCCCGTTCGTTCCTCTTCTGAATATGGGACATTCCTGACAAATGTTGAAATTGAGGACTATTTCTTCGGGCTGTTCCGCTATGACAACGGAGCACTTGGCAGCGTGATCGCGAGTTCAAAGATGCTCGGTGGACGCTATCCCGGGGAGCAACGGGGAGTGCGTTTCTATGGCAAAGAGGGGCAGATTATGGTAACGGACTCCGATTCACTTTGTGTTTTTACCAAAAGGGATGCCGAACGGATGCGAGCAAATGAATGGAATGTGGAGGAGTTTCCTTCGTCAGGTGAAGGTGTGAGTCAACCTCGCACGCTTTTCATCCGCGAGTTTGCCAAAGCCATCTTGGAAGACACGGAACCGCCGATATCGGGAAGGACCGCATATCGTTCACTTGAGACATGTGTCTATCTCTACCAGAGCTCCGCGCAGAATCCAGTTGGGCATATCGTTTTGTGAAACATTGTCGCCATGGAGCGCTTCGACGTGTTGCTTGAATTCATGAAGCATAGGCTTTGAAAAAGCCGAATCCCTTGCTTCCTACGAACCTCGAGAAAAGAGAAAGAGAATCGTCATGAACCTGACTGTCTATGAGACCCAAAGAGAAATGGCGGAAGCTGCTGCCAGGATTGCCTCTGACAGCTTGAAGACAGCCATCGCCCATAAGGGTCGGGCTGCCTATGTTGCTGCGACGGGTGCATCGCAGTACCTTTTTTTGGAGGTCCTGACGCGAGACACATCCGTCGATTGGAGCAAGACGACGATGTTTCATCTTGATGAATATGTCGGTCTGTCGAGCAAACATCCAGCAAGCTTTCGAAGGTATTTGAGAGAACGACTTTTGGCTAAAGCCCACCCAGGGGAGGTTTTTTTCGTAGACGGGGATGCGCCCGATCCAGAGGCCGAAGCAAGGAGACTGAGCGAGATCATTTCGAAGTATACGATAGACGTTGCGTTTATCGGAGTGGGCGAGAACGCTCACATAGCTTTCAATGACCCGCCGGCAGATTTTGAAATCAAGACCCCATTTGTTGTTGTCAACCTCGACGAGGCATGTCGCAAACAGCAGGTCGGTGAGGGATGGTTTACCTCCGTGGATGAGGTTCCCACGCGGGCCATAACGATGTCCGTGAGCCAAATCATGAAATCCGAAACAATCGTGTGTGTTGTCCCGGATTCGAGGAAGGCGGAAGCCGTCAAGAACAGCTTCGGTTCGGCGGATGCCAGCCCAATGTATCC
>JBGPAN010000331.1:0-4986 GCA_041480785.1 Bacteroidota bacterium
ATGTCCCCGAAATGCTGCCTTTCGATTGTCGGAGATGTTTCTTATATTTGCACATGAAACACTCCGAAATGATCATCGTTCTCGATTTCGGCTCTCAGTATACTCAGCTCATCGCACGTCGGGTGCGCGATCTCGGCGTTTACTCGGAAATCCATCCGTTCAACATCCCTCTTGATAAGATCCGTAGCTTGCAGCCGGCTGGAATCATCCTCTCCGGCGGTCCCTCCAGCGTATATGAAGAGGGGGCTCCAAAGTCGTCTCCGGAGGTTCTTGAGCTTGGAATTCCGGTTCTCGGGATTTGCTATGGCCTTCAGGTGATCGCCGAGCAACTGGGTGGTAAAGTTGATCCGTTTGCCAGAAGAGAATTCGGCAAAGCCACACTCCGTGTCGACAAAAGCGACGACCTTCTGCAGGGACTGGATGGCTCGTCGCAGGTGTGGATGAGCCACGGAGATTCTCTCAGCCAGATGCCGAAGGGGTTTGAACCGATCGCTCATACAGACAACGCACCAATCTGCGCAATCCGGAATCCTGCAAAGAAGATCTTTGGTGTTCAATTTCACCCGGAAGTAGCGCACACTCCTCAGGGGAAAATCATCCTCTCAAACTTCCTCTTCAGGATTTGCGGCCTCAAAGGCGATTGGACTCCGGGACATTTCATCCAAAAGTCCATCGAAGAAATTCGCGCGAAGGTTGGATCATCACGAGTCCTTTGCGCATTGAGTGGCGGCGTCGATTCCTCGGTTGCCGCCGTATTGCTCCATCAGGCCATCGGTGATCAGCTGCATTGCATTCACATCAACAATGGATTGATGCGAAAAGGCGAGAGTGAGCAGGTCGTTGAGACGTTCCGGCAGAGCTATCGTTTCCACCTGACATACGTTGATGCAACAGACATTTTTTTGACCAGGCTTGCGGGAGTGACAGACCCGGAGAAGAAGCGGCGCATCATAGGGAACACGTTCATCGAGGTGTTCGAGACGGAGGCTAAGAAAATCACTGGAGAGGCCGGGTCGTTCGAGTATCTTGCACAGGGGACGCTCTATCCTGATGTCATTGAATCTACGTCTTTTAAGGGTCCGTCGGTCACTATCAAGACGCATCACAACGTTGGCGGTTTGCCGGAGAAAATGAATTTCAAACTTCTGGAGCCGTTCCGGGAGTTGTTCAAAGACGAAGTGCGCGAAGTAGGCAAGAAGCTTGGCCTACCAGAACCGTTCATCGAGCGGCATCCATTTCCAGGTCCCGGGCTCGCCGTAAGGATTCTTGGAGACATTACGAAAGAGAAGCTCGATCTTTTGCGGGACGCTGATCACATCTTCATCGATGAAATCAGGCATTCTGGTCTGTACAACGACATCTGGCAGGCGTTTGTTGTGCTGCTGCCCGTCCGCTCTGTCGGAGTGATGGGGGATGGAAGAACCTATGAGTATACGGTCGCTCTCCGCGCCGTCACCAGCGTCGATGGGATGACTGCCGACTGGGCACGCGTCCCGCCCGATTTTCTGGCAACGGTCTCCAATCGCATTATCAATGAATTGCGCGGGATCAACCGTGTAGTATACGATATCAGTTCAAAACCTCCTGCCACCATCGAGTGGGAGTGAGAGGTTGTCGATCGATTCATCACACTATATTTCTGACACCATTTTCCGCCATCAATGATAGAACTTCAAAACGTTACCAAGAAATTCGGCAGCTTCACGGCCGTCGACAACATCTCGCTCGTCGTACCGGCCGGCGAATTCTTCGGATTTCTGGGCCCGAACGGCGCGGGAAAAACGACGACCATCAAAATGATGGCAGGCCTTTTTGCGCCGACCAGCGGTCAGATTCTCATGAACGGGTATGACGTTGTGAAGAATCCCATCGAGGCGAAATCCTTCACGTCGTACGTTCCCGATCAACCCTTCTTGTACGATAAGCTGACGGGCCGGGAGTTTCTCTATTTCATTGGCGGGTTGTACAAGATGGAGAAAAAGGCCATCGCGAGAAAAATCGAAGAGGTCATTGAGCACTTTGATATCGGCGAATGGGTCGACAAAAGAACGGAAGATTATTCGCAGGGAATGCGTCAGCGGGTGACCATTGCTGCGGCACTTGTCCATGAACCGAAAGCTTTCATCATCGACGAACCGATGATCGGTCTTGATCCGAAGAGTGCGAAAATCGTGCGCGAAACCCTCAAGATGATGGCACGACAGGGAGTCAGCATTTTCATGTCGACGCACAGTCTTCCCATCGCTGAGGAGCTCTGTGACCGAATTGGGTTCATCAAAGATGGACGCCTCGTGTTTCTCGGAACGCAGGAAAACCTTCAGGCGTACAAGCAAAAGTATGATGGCAAGTTTGAATCAGTATTTCTCGAACTTACAAAGTAGCGGGTGCTCCTCTCGATGTCGACGTTTTTTCATATACTGAAGTACAAGCTTCTTTCTTTCGTGAAAGCGACGTTCGATCGCAAGATGGTCACCGCTGTCAAGGGCATCGGCTCGATCCTCGTGTTTGGGACGTTTGCGGTCGCCGCGTTCGCCCTTTCCTTTGCCATCACGCGGTTCGTCGTGCCCCAAGTTGGGCTCGAGGTCTTCCATCGAATCGTCTCCATGACGTTATTCGTTCTGTTCGTGTCCGTCAACATGGGCAACATCATCGTCTCCTATGCGACGTTATACAAATCGGACGAAGTGGGATACCTCTTCACAAAGCCGGTGTCGTTTTCCCAGATCTTCGTCCTGAAATTCCTGGATAACTTCCTGTACAGCTCGTCGACATTTTTCCTTCTGGTGTTCATGGCGCTGCTGGGGTATGGGACGTATTTTCATTACGCGTTGTACACCGATCTGGCTGTGATGTTTCTTGTCTTCATGCCGATGTTGTTCCTGTCGGCGTGCATCGGTGTCCTCATCCTGATGTCGCTGGTGAAGGTTGCCAGTCAGTTCGGTTTCAGAAGAGTCGTTGCCGGACTTGCCCTCTTGTATGTCGTGATCGTCGTCCTCTTCTTCAAGTTTTCGAATCCGATCACCATGCTCGAAGGGGCTGCCAGATTCCATGCGGTGTCTCTTGCTTCTTCCGGTGGGGGTGAGGGAGGATTCATGTCGTTTTTGCCGAACAACATCGCCTCGAATGTTCTCTTCTACCTTACGAAAGGGAAGTTTCTCCTCGCCATCGGCGAAGCCGCTCTCATGCTCCTGATGACGACCGCAATGTTCACTGTCGTCCTGTTTGTCGGAAAGCGGTACTACTATCGGACCTGGCTCATGACATTTGAATTCCAGGCAAAAAGCAACACGGTGGCGTCCGGGCGGAAGTTGAAGTTTTTTGATTTTCGAAAAGAATCGCGTTTGACACCACAGCTGGAGGTACTCATCAAAAAGGAGTACTTCCAGTTCTTTCGGGAGGCAAGTCAGTGGATGCATCTGGTGCTTCTGTTGGTCCTTGTATTTGTTTTCGCGATCAGTATCAGGAATCTCAACGTGAACCTTCGCGTGACTGAGATTCAAACGATAGGGTATCTCATACTGTATGCTTTCGCAGGATTTCTGAGTTGCTCTCTGGCCTTGCGGTTCGTTTTTCCGGCAGTGAGTATGGAGGGGAAATCATTCTGGACCCAGTTGAGTGCTCCGATCAAGCTCGGGAAGATCTATGCGCTCAAGTTCGTTATCGGGATCGTGCTGGTCCTCTTGCCTGCACTCCTCACGTCGGTGTTTTCAAACATCCCCTTTGTGAAGATGACAGAGCGTCGTCCGCTTCTTATGTATTTTGGTTTGTTCAGCACGTTCTGGGTTACCCTGACGCTCGTCTCACTGAATCTCGGATTGGGAGGGTACTTTGCAAACTACCAGGAGAAGAACCCCATCCGAGTGGCCTCATCCCAGGGAGCAACACTGACATTTCTGGTCTCCCTTGTCTATCTTATCACTCTCGTCTCCATCGTCATCATTCCGTTGCGGGACTATTTCCAATCGTTGTTCCAGTTCATGCCGTTCGATGCAAGCGTCATCGTCGCCCCCGGGACCACGGTAGCGATGCTCTCAGCAGGTCTGAGCGCTTTCGCGCTCGTCGTGGGGTATCGTTCTCTGCAAAGGGATTTTTGATTGCTATTCAGCGTGTCAATTTCTATCTTCTGCCAGTATGATTGACGAACCAACACTCTCCCAGTGGCTGGAACAGGCTCGAACGCTGGTTGAGGAGCGGAAACTTCTCCATGCGCTGCAGCTGTATTACAAGATAACCGCCGCCGCACCGTCGCTCGACATAGCGTGGGTTGAGCTCGCCTATGTTCAGTACGAACTCAAACAGTATCCTGCTGCGGAAAAGACTCTGCTGAAGGCTGTCTCGACCAGCGAAGAACCGCAGGAGATTCTTTTCCTCGTCGGAAATCTCTACCTCAAGCTCGGTCAATATCAAAAGGCGCTTACGTTCTACAAAAGACTTTTGGGACAGCAGCAGACGTTGACCAGGGATTTGCGTGCTCATCTGAATTTCAATACGGCGTTGGCATACTACTATCGGGACAACATTCGTCTTGCGGAGATCCATTTTCGAGCGACCCGCAGAATCGATCCTCGATTTCCAAAAATCAATGAGTCCCTCGGAGAACTGCTTCTGCGACGTGGAGCTCTCGCCGAGGCTGTCGAATGCCTGAAGGACGCGGTGGCGCATGAGCAGGACAGCTGGATTGGTCACTACATGCTCGGCACGGCATACGCCAAGATGTATGATTGGCGACGGGCCCATGACGAATTTGTCATCGCCGTTGAAATGGATCCGAATGAACCCCGGGCGTGGCTCATGTGTGGTGAAGCGCTGCTCGCCCTTCACAAGCTTGACGAGGCCGAACGTTACCTTCGGAAGGCACTCGAGTTGAATCCGCAATTGACAGATGCTGTCGTCGATTTTGGCTTTCTTTTCCTCCGCCGTGGAGACTATCAGCGCGCCCGTGAGTTCTTTGAACAGGCGTTGCAGTTGGAACCTCATCACTCAAGA
>JBGPAN010000332.1:0-4985 GCA_041480785.1 Bacteroidota bacterium
GAGAGATGCAGGAGTGGCTGAACTGGCACGCCTGGAAAGCGTGTGTACCCCCAAAAGGTACCGTGGGTTCGAATCCCACTCTCTCCGCAAGATGACGTCACGAATTCTTGCGTGACGTTTAGCAGGCTCCAACGATTCTCATTAGACCTTGCGTGCCACCTTGTTCTTCGCAGGGAATCTCCAAAAAGAGAGATGATGAGGAACTCCCCATGAGACGCCTTCCAACGGCTGCCCTTCTTCTAGTAATCGCATTTGCGCCCTCGCTGACCTTGTCTCAAAAAGCGTACGTGATCAAGATCGATGGCTCCATCAATCCTGCGTCCGCCGGTTTCCTCCATCGTGCTGTTCAAGATGCCACCGAGAAACAGTCCGAATGCCTCATCATCGAGTTGAATACTCCCGGAGGGCTCCTGAAATCCACCCGCGTAATGGTGAGTGATATTCTGGAAGCCAGGATCCCTATCATTGTGTATGTCTCTCCCGCAGGCGCTCAGTCGGCATCAGCAGGAGTCTTCATTACGCTTGCGGCACACATCGCTGCGATGGCGCCCGGTACAAACATCGGGGCTGCTCATCCGGTCTCGATGCAAGGTTCGATGGATTCCACCATGACAGAAAAAGCTACGAACGATGCCGCGGCGTTCGTCCGAACCATCGCCGAGAAACGACAACGCAATATTGGATGGGCTGAAGAGGCCGTACGGAAGAGTGTCTCCATCACCGAGACAGAAGCATTGCGTACTCAGGTCATCGATCTCATCGCTCGAGACCTTGACAGTCTTCTCATTCAGCTCGATGGCAGAACCGTGGCACTTCCGTCCGGCCCGCGAACTCTCCACACAAAGGGACTTGTGATCGAACGATCGGAAATGGGATTCTCCGAGAAAGTGCTCGATATCCTCAGCGACCCCAATATCGCCTACGTCCTCATGCTGCTTGGAATCTACGGGCTGCTCTTCGAACTCTACAATCCTGGCTCCGTGCTGCCCGGCGTTGTCGGTGGCATCAGTCTGATTCTGTCGTTCTACTCGCTTCATACATTGCCTGTCAACTACGCCGGATTGGCACTCATTCTGTTTGGGATTGTCCTTTTCATCGTGGACATCAAAGCGGTGAGTCACGGTGTTCTCTCTGTCGGAGGTGTCATCTCGCTTGTGCTCGGCTCGATGATGCTCATCCGTTCCGACTCCGCCCTCGAATTTGTTCAGATTTCATGGAGCGTCATATTGACAAGCGCCGCCCTCTCGTTAATCTTCTTCATGTTTGTCGTTGGCTTCGGCTTGAGAGCTTTGAAATCCAAGCTCCCAACAGGACGAGAAGGTCTCATCGGCGAGACCGGTGAATCACTCACCACTCTCCACCCTGATGGGCGCGTCCGTGTTCATGGTGAAATCTGGAATGCGATCTCTGATTCAGGCAAAATAACCAAAGATGCAAAGATCCGTGTCGTCAGTGTTGAAAACCTCACATTGCACGTCGAAGAGTTGAAATCATAAGCTGCTTTGCAGCAAGAAAGGAGTTTTCCATGACACCATACGCCGTTATGCTCATCATCGTCCTTGCATTCATCTTCATCATCATTGCAAATTCGATCAGGGTCCTTCGCGACTATGAACGCGCTGTTATTTTCCGGCTTGGGAGGAAATCCAAGGCCGTCATCAATCCGGGCGGAGGCGGCAACGGCCCCGGGCTCATCATCCTCGTCCCTATTATCGACAAGATGATTAAGGTCAGCCTTCGTACCGTGGTCATGGACGTACCCCCACAAGATGTCATCACGAAGGACAACGTATCCATCAAAGTGAATGCGGTCGTCTACTTCCGTGTCATGGACCCCGACAAAGCAATTCTGGATGTCGAGAACTATTTGTTCGCCACCTCTCAGCTGTCGCAAACGACGCTCCGGAGCGTTTTGGGACAATCTGAGTTGGATGAACTGCTGTCGGAGCGGGAAAAAATCAACATGAAACTGCAACAAATCATTGACAGCCACACCGAACCATGGGGAATCAAAGTATCGAATGTTGAGGTGAAGCAGATTGACTTGCCACAAGAGATGCAGCGCGCGATGGCGAAACAGGCCGAGGCCGAGCGAGAGCGTCGTTCGAAGATCATTGCGGCCGAAGGCGAATTCCAGGCTTCTCAACGCCTAGCAGATGCCGCGCACATTCTCGCCGATGAGCCGAGCGCTTTGACTCTGCGCTACCTGCAGACACTCCGGGAGATTGCCACAGAAAACAATTCGACGACAATCTTCCCAGTTCCGATTGATTTGCTCAAACCGTTCCTGAATGTCGAAGCGAAAAAGAAGTGATGCTGGTCAGCCGGATCGACCGACCCCGGTCGATCCGGTTCTCTATGGGCAGAGTGAGCTGAAGAACGTCATTGCGGTTCAACAGCTCAGCGAGTCTTCGGTTCGCCTCCACACTCGTACGACCAATGTGAGTGAGGGCGACGCGAGCGCAAGCTCGATCAGCCATACGGATGTCGACTTCTTCCCGTTCTTCTTTCTCTCCCACCCCGGTCTCATTGACGGATTCCCGAAGCGTTTTTGGATCAAAGAACTTGCCGGCACAAACTATTATCGCTACCTCGTCGCATTCTCACGGTGGCACGATCTCTGGGAAGCAATACGATTCTGCCTTACAAACTACAACAAGAGTGCTTTGAGACGGGCCGGCCACTATTCAGAAGTTGAGCCTTTGTTCGTCAAGCCTGATCCCGTCACCCAGTACCTTCTCCAATCCGGTGTGACTCTCTTCAAAGGGATGACATTCGAAGAACTCCACCGGCTTCAGCTAAGCCTGCAGGTCTATTCGAAATCGGGCAGGAAAAGCGATCCTCGGAAATCCGAAGACCGGATTCTCGTCCTCGCATTGTCAGACAATCGTGGATGGGAAGAAACTCTCGACGGACGGAGGATGAAGGAAGAAGAGATTCTTCAACGATTCGTGGCTCTTTTGGCAGAGAGAGATCCTGATATCATCGAGGGACACGACCTCCTTGATCACGCTCTCCCCTACCTTGTCCGTCGGGCCGAGCTTGCGTCTGTCGGACTTCCCGTCGGCAGAGACAGCGCCGAGATGAAGTCCTTCTCCCCCCGCGGCAACCCGCTTGAGCCCGATCTCGAAAGTGCCATTTTCGAGGTACCCGGACGGCATCTGGTCGATACGAAATCACTCGCGCACGGGTACAACATCTCCAAACGCGCTCTCGATCATTACGGGCTCCGGTATCTCGCTCAGTATTTCGGCTTCACCACATCCAAAGCGGAGATTGTCACTCAGGAGAGAATCGCTCCGACATGGGCAAGACATCCAGATCTCGTGATACAACAGGCAAAACAAGATTGTCGGGATATACGGTCCATCAGCGATCGTCTCGCCCGGAGCTATTTCTTCCAAACGCAGATGATTCCTCTCTCCTTCGACGCCTTGCTTCGAGCCGGGAGCGCGTCAAAAATCGAATTGATGATGCTTCGGGAGTACATCCGACAAAAGCATTCAATCCCAAAACCTCAAGCTGGCTCACAACATGCAGGGGGGTACACTGACATTTTCGTGACTGGCATCGTGGACAATGTCCTTCACGCCGATATCGAGTCTCTGTATCCTTCGATCATGGTGACGCAGCAAATCAAGCCGACATCAGACCAGCTCGATGTCTTCCAACAGTTGGTGAGATCACTCACGTCCACACGACTCGAAGCAAAACACGCTGTACAGTCTTTGCCGTCGGAAAGCGAGCGCCAGACTACTGATGCCTTTCAGGCTTCCCTCAAGGTCCTCATCAATTCATTCTACGGATATCTAGGCTATCCTCGCGGCCTGTTCAATGACTATGAACGAGCTGATCGCATAACCGCTCTCGGTCAGGAGCTGCTTCGCTCGATTATCCGTGAGTTGGATCTCAGAAACGCCACTGTTGTCGAAGCCGACACGGACGGGCTCTATTTCGTTCCGCCCGACAATGTCCGAACCGAAGAGCAGGAGCTCTCGTTTGTCGAAAAGCTCTCGCAGGCGCTTCCGACAGGCATCAACCTTGTCCTGGCAGGTCGCTACAAGAAGATGTTGAGCTATCGGAAGAAGAACTATGCTTTGCTCGACCATCGGGATCGGCTCACGATCAAAGGGAGTTCACTCATCTCACGCTCCCTTGAACATTTCGCTAAGAACTACATTCACTTGTGCATAAACTGTCTGCTCCAGGAAGACGTGGGGGGTCTTCATCATTTGTACGTTTCCTTTTCCCAGGACATATCCCAACATCGATGGGATGTGGCGGACTTCTGTCGAACGGAGACCATCAGAGATTCGATCGAGACCTACGACGCAGAGACTGCCGATGGGAAAAGGAAGCCATCGATTGCCTATGAGGTGTCCAAACGGTCTGGGCTCCGTCTGAAACCGGGCGACCGTGTCTCGTACTATGTGATAGGACAACACGCTGGCGTCAAGATCATCGAGAACTGCAAACTCGCTGCGGAATGGGAGCCAAACTTCCCTGATGAAAACACTGCATACTACCTGGACCGACTCGACGAGTGTTCGAAGAAATTTGATTTCTTCTTCGAACCTGACGAGTTCGAGCAAGTTTTCGCAGGAGAAGATCTTTTTGGGTTCGATCCTCAGAAGATTCACATTCAGAAGCAGAAGAGTACTCCCCGGGGAGAGCAGGCCCCACCCGAGGAGGAGGCTGGAGAATTCGGTATCTGGCTCGACGAGTCAGGCATTGGCTAGTACAGTTACAGGAGCGAAAAAGCCCTTGGATTCCAAGAGGTTAGGGCAGAGTCCCTCCACGCAAACAAAGGTCTTCATCCGCATCTCCGCTGCACCCCTACACTCCGGCAAGAGACTTGCTTTTTGTTTCAACAAGTGCTATACTCGCAGTGTAATCCACCAACACCGTTTTTGTTTCAACAGAAGTGGTTTTGGCTGTCTCTCTCCGTTGGACTCCTGAACAGGTCCGAATGGGGTGTATGCAAC
>JBGPAN010000333.1:0-4985 GCA_041480785.1 Bacteroidota bacterium
CATCGCGAACATTGAAGAGGATGGAAGCATTCGGAATCACATTCACAGAAAAGGGGGTCGGCTGTGGGTTTTTGATAAACGGCAATCCGGAGGAGAGCTTTTGTCGGACGCTGCTTCTGATATCCGGGAGCAATGCATAAAGAGCGGAGCCGGGGCACGAAGTGGAGGGAACGTAGTCTCGATGTCCAAAAACGGAATCGGTTTGAATAGGGAATTGTGTCTCAAGGTACGCAAGGAGAGCAGTACACGCCGAGAGTGCTTTCTCAGTAGGTTGGACCCCCGAAAAATCTCCCATGAATGCAACACCGACATTGCCGGTATTGTTGTTGTCGGTATGCGAAGCAACGTATTGCACCTCCGTCCCCTGGTAGATCCGACCCGAATCGTCGATGCAATAATGATATCCGATGTCCTTCCAGCCGTTCCCGTTCATATGGAGATCTTGCATGTACCTCATTGCGTCGAATCCCTGTTCAAGGGTCGCAACGCGACTCTCGGCCGTATGATGAATTGCAGCACGATAGGGTGTATGACGAACCAATATGCCGTTCGGCGGGCGTGCACCCCACTGAGCTCTCGTTATCAAGGTCGGCGCTGGGATTGTGTCGGTGATCAATACGCGGTCCAGAAGTATCTTTCTATCATCTGTTGGATCCTTCTTTTCCGCTGCAACAAAGTAGATTCCGAAGAACTGGATATCGAATGTGTCTTGCGCTCCCTTGTCAACGATTCTATAACTCAGCTGTGTGTTTGAAGCGTTGCCGCTGAAAAGGAATTTTGCCCAAAACTTTCCGCCCGGGTGCCAGTGAATCTCAACGGGGAGCCACGCAGACCAATCTCCCGTCTCATTCAACATACGAATCTCCAACGCCCAATTTGTTTGATCTGCTCTCCCGGAAAAAACGATTCGTTCGAATGCATCGTTGATCTCTTGACTCGCGATCGATTCAAAAAGCACCCGGGTGTTTGCTCCGACATCTTTCTGACCGGGAGAAATGTGGATTGAAGCTGAGAGAGAATCCATCGCAAATGCAGCGTGTTGTTGGCGCTCCTGTGAGAAACTTGTTGACCACAAGAGGAAGGTACAAACAATGAGTTTCACCAGTGAATTCTTCATAACGACCTCGCAACAAAGAAGCTAGTGCCACTTCTAACAATAGATCTTGTAGTCAAAGAGGCACAGTGCTCGTTTCCAATTGGATGTTCTTGATCGAAAACACAAGATGACTTTCTGGAAACGGCACTAGCGCAAAAAGACCAGACTCAAGACGTCCGGCTTCAAGTTACCCCCAACACGAAAAAGAAGCAAGTCCTGCTGAGGCAATTCGATTGAGAAGGCGTCCTTCATGCTGTGTATATCTGGAAGAAGGACGCCTTCGTCCGGCATAGCGATGCCGTTCCGTTGTGCGACGAGTGATTGAGTTGGGAACGACGAGAGGATGGTAGGAGGCCCAGAATGAGGTGTCACGATCGAAAAACAAAGAAGCCCCAGACATTTCCGCCGGGGCTTCTCGTTTCTTCATAATGCTCCCCGGTGTCAGGCCCGAAGGGCTCCTTCGGAGAGTTTGCTCCTGACACTAAGAAGGCATCGGTTTCGTAAGGACGTCCGCTATAAAGCACGTCGGACGAGGAATTCCTTACGGCGGGGAGAACGAGATCAATTTGCCGGTGTCGGGAGTCCCGCTGTACGGGATGCCGTAAAGCGGCATTTGCTCCCGACACTCCGAAGGTAAAAGCTAATGAGGTTTCAAAATCGGAATGGATTGAAGCGGGGCATTTCCCCGCTGTCAGGTCCGAAGGTCCAAAGTCCCGAGAGGATGCCTTCTGCAGACCCCTCCGGGGACTCCTTTGGAGAGTTCGCTCCTGACACACAACTGGCCTTATTTCATTTGAGGTGCTCTTCTTGGCGGTTTACGCGAGCGCACTAGGTTGCGTCTGGTGGCAAATTGAGCCAATCCGTCGCGACCGCCAGGGGGCCGTGACGGATATTCAAAAAGTCAGCCGCACTCGAAAAGATCCATTCTTCTGGAGTTGTGGCCAGCCCCGCTTTCACCGGATTGTTCTGTATGTAGTCGATCTTGACCGCCAAGGTGTCGTCATCCTGAATCACGATATCGTCGAACCTGTCCATCCACAGTTTGAACACCTGATTCTTCTTGTTCCTCGCATTTCTCCGCAAGACCACCAGAAAAGCGTTTTGCCCGTCCCGTTGAAGTTGCTGGCGTGTTTTCGTTGAAGTGTACTTTTTGAAGTCCCGCATGAAATGAGAGATGTTCTCTTCATGAGGCATCGCAACGATCAAATGCACGTGGCTAGGCATCAGAACGTACGCCAGAAGTGGAGCACGATGTTCTTCCAGGACGTATCTGAGAGAATCAACCAGGATTTCATAGTACTCCGACCCACAAGAAAAGACCTTCGCAAACTCGACCACGGTTGTAGTGACGAAGAAGATGTGGCCTTCCTTGGCAAACATCGAGCGTCCTCTTCGGCCCATATCAATACTCCGATCATTTGAGGTGAACAGGATCCGACCGTGGCGGTGATCTCGCAAGATCGCGTCAATAAGTTACCTTCGCGGACTTGATCCGTATGTCCAATAGTACAGAGTCTCTGGCAAAGTTCTAGGAACAAATGATTTGCAGTATATTTGGGTTGGAATATGGCGTGGGTCCTTGATGTGCTGGCACATCAAGGCTGGAATCCGTCAGGACATAAAAAGTTGCCGGTGTCAGGAGTTTGTTCCTGACACACAACGGCGCCGATTTCCTTTCGAGGGATCTGCTTGGCGGTTTGCCCCTGACACTCCCAGGGCGTTGGTGCCGTCAGGACGAAAGTCCTGACGGCGGCTGGAATCAGATTTCAGAGTTGTCGTTACTTCAGCAATATCATTCTCTTCGTCTCTCGATACTCACCTGCCTGCAGACGATAAAAGTAGATGCCGCTTGGCAGATTGCCTGCTTCCCATTGCAGTTCGTAAACACCGGCGGTTTTTTCGCCGTTGGCAAGCAGAGCAACCTCGCGTCCGAGAGCATCAAGTATGTTCAGCCGAACGCGTGTTGTTTTCGGAACGGAAAAAGCGATCCGCGTTGATGGATTGAATGGGTTGGGATAGTTTTGACTGAGCGTATAGCCCAAGGGTATGCCCTCATTAACAGATTTGATTCCTGTCGTCTTCGCGGTAGAGAATGTCCGAACTGCTGAGAATGATCCTTCTCCATAAAAGTTGATGGCGCTCACCTTCCAAAAGTATGTCGTATTACCTTCTAATGTGATGCTAGCACCGAAGGCGACGATATTCGACGAATCGACAACCATCTGTGTGAATACAGGGTTCTTCGAGATCTGCAGGTGAAATGATGTCGCATTATCTGACGCTAACCAGGCGAAATCAACAGGCTCCGGCACGTTGACTGCCGCATCAAGTGGTCTTGATAGGTTCGGAGCCGATGGTGGCGTTGTGGAGGCCAATTCTGCCAGTGGACGACCCCAAACGCCCTGTTCAGCGCCGGCCAGGAGATTTGTACCACTGACAAGAAATGCTCTAATCGAGTAACCGGAGGGTAGGCCGTCCGTAAATGGGATCCAGGTGGCGCCAGCGTTCTGAGAAAAATGTACTCCAGAACTTGTATAAGCGACAATCGTCTGATGGTCAATCGTTTGTTGATAGACTCCAAGTGTGATTACCCTTGCATGTTCTATTCCTCGATTAGCCGGCATCCACTGCTGGCCATTGTCGGTCGAAACATATATCCCTCCTGCATAGGTGCCAGCAAACAGATAAGTACCCGTCGCGGCGAACGCGGTAACGGAGTTTGTGGCCAAACCGCTGTTCATTGCAGTCCAGGTTGTGCCATCATTGCTCGACCGAAAAATGCGTTCCCCGCCGGCAAAGAGATAGTTGTTTTGGACAGCAAAGCAGTTAACAAGACTAAGGGTCAGACCTACATTTACAGCGGTCCAGTTGGTTCCGTTGTCACTCGAACGGAAGACCCCTGCAAATCCAGAAACAAACAGAATGGTATCTTTAAGTGCAAGACTGGAGATGGAGCTGGCTGTAAGTCCATTGTTGGATAGAGTCCAGGTGACACCGGTGTCGGCAGAGCGATATACCCATTGATCCATCGCCGCAAAGATTCTAGGCCCATTCCAGGCGAGCGACGTGACAACAAGATTTGGCAACCCTGCATTCCGAGGTGTCCAGGATACTCCACCATCTTTCGAAAGGAATACCCCAAAGTCTGTTCCTGCAAAAAGATTCGAACCACTCGCTGCCAGAGAAAAAACCCTGCGGCCACCGAGATTTGAGAATTGTGCCCACTGGGCAGGAGAGGGATTTGTTGAACTAAGAAAGCACATCAAGAGTACTAGAATCCAACGAGTCGTATTCACGGTCTATTTCTCTTCAAATGTCTGGGAGTAATCGCGCGTTCGCCGCAATGGAATTGATTTGAAATCGATATTCCCCGGTGTCAGGAGTCCCGCTGTACGGGATGCCGTAAAGCGGCATTTGCTCCTGACACCAACAAGGCACTGGTTCCGTCAGGACCAAAGTCCTGACGGCGGGGGAAATCCAATGAGTCAGATTCATAATATATTCCTCTTCAAATGTCTAAGAAGCGATTGGTGCTAGCCGCATCGAGATTGATTCGCAATGGATATTCTGATCGGTCCATCAATAGAAGTTCGCCTCCGTTGCCATACGGAGGACATCCTCCTCAGAGCGTGAAAGAGTATACCGATGAATGCGTTGATGCGTAATAGCCCATAAGCATGAAAAAGGAATTAGTCCTTTTTCAAAGATGGAGTGCGTTTCGTAGGAATGAGTGCCCGGCACGTTTGAATGATCCATTTCTCGTTTGCCGGTGTCGGGAGTCCCGCTGTACGGGATGCCGTAAAGCGGCATTTGCTCCCGACACTAACAAGGCATCGGTTCCGTCAGGACCTCCGCCACAAAGCACGTCGGACGAGGAAGTCCTGACGGC
>JBGPAN010000334.1:0-4985 GCA_041480785.1 Bacteroidota bacterium
CTTGCCGCCTGTCTCCTGAACATTCAGCGAGCCGTGGAGATTTGCTTCGACAAGTCCGCCTATGTTCTTGAACGGGAACCAGGCTTCAACGAAGGTCTCCTCGCTGAGTGGAGAGAACGCCTGATGCTTGAAGGGAGTTCTGGTGCTCCCGCCCGCGGCTTGATTGAAAAGCAACCCGGACTGGATCTCGACATATTGCCCGTTCCCAAGCTCGGGATCTGTCAGGAGATCTTTCCATATCTCGCCTTCTCTTGAGAGTGCCCAGATCCAGATTTTCTTTCCGGGCTTGTCCGTGTATGGAGACCAGTGAACAACGCCAAAATCGCTCTTCGCATAATATGCAGCGTATGTGTCCGTGTACGCGCCAAGGACATGATATGATTTGGCCGGTCCGAACGCATTGTTTGCGTAGCGCGAGATGTCACGTCCAGTATTGTCCTGCGGCCAGGAGAACGCTCCACCGCCGTGGTCGATGAAGCCGGAGCCTGGATACAATAGCTGCAAATCAGGGCTTGCGTCGGCGGCGGCATTCATCCAATGATACAAGGACGTATTCAGATCCGTCGGATTGTACCAGAACGATTCGGTCTGGAAATAGGCTTTGTCTTTCGGCAAACGGATTTCGACTCTCCACTCGGTCCGGGACGCAAGATCGAGAGCTCCAACAATGCAACTGACACTCCCGTCGTCGTTCGTGCGCGTCGTGTAATCCACGGGCGTTGACGTCGCTGGTGTGTGACCGATGTCGCCAAAGTTGAATTCGATTCCTCCGGACGTCCACGGGCCCCGCATCGCGATTTCCCGGAACTTGACCACATTGTTGCTGTAGATGAACGCCTTTCCCGAGGATTTCTCGAACGCACCCAGAATCTTTCCGCCGATCTCAGGTGCAATCGTGACCTTGATGTACGGATTTTCAAGAGTAACGATCTTCCACTTCCGGTCCACCGGTGTGATGCTGTATCCCTCGAACCGAAAGTAAGGATAGATGTTCGTCATCTTCGCGATCGGGTCAGGGTCGCTGAAAGGATATGTCCGAAAGACTTGATTTGTCTCTTTCACAGTCGCCTGTCGTGCCAGCGACGACGATAGATTGAGGAGGTTCGTGATACACAGAAGACAGGTGAAGAAATGGATGCTCCGTGTCATGGAGAAAGACCCCTTACAAGTTGGGCTGGTCCTGCGGACTGGAAAATGGTTGAATGACCACTTTGCAGGCCCTGGAGACCGGAGTGATCGTTCTGTGAAGCGTGCGGCCCGCACCTTAGAATTCTTGTTCCAGCCAGAATCGAGCACAACTAGCGCCGGTTAGTGCGAGGCCGTCGCGATTGCTGTCTTATCTCCGGCTTCGGCTGCGTCGCCACGATGTATTGCGGCGCCTTTGTGACCGTTACTGTGACCAGGGTGTCTCCCAGCGCATACCGAATCCGCCCTCCATCACGATCGTAAATCACCTGATTCATCATGCCCGTATTGATCGTTCTCGTCTCGGGCGCTCCGGAGGTCCACACTGCGAGCACTCGGTCGGACAGCGATCCGAAGGACAGCACGTAGGTGCTGTCGAAGCGGGTCAGGGCATTGAAGCCTTTGTACCCGACCACCGATGTGACTGTCTTGAGCGCGATATACGACGGCTTGGGGGAATTGTCGTGAAATAGAAGGCCAAAGTTCGCTTCGTTGTCGGCAGCATTTGTGCCGTCATCTCGCAGGTCATAATAGTAGATGTGGGTGAGATTCGGAACACTCCTGCCGAAAAGGTAAAGCCTGGCGACGTAGTTCGCCTGATCCTCCAGTGAAGTATTAGGCCACACAGAACTCGTCGGATAGCCGGCTTCAGTAATCCACAATTGCCGGTTCCTTCCGACGATAGACTGGAGATTCTGAACATCTTGTGTCAAGTATGCCTCAGGCCCGCGATCGAACCTGTAGAAATGAAACGAGAGTCCATCCATGTGCCGTCCGCCGTCATTCTCAAAGAGCTCCGTCATATAACGAAGCCACACAACATGACCCTGGATGGGAGGATCCATTTCGGCAGGAGATGTAGCTCCGGCCACAACAGTAACTGTCGAGTCGATCCGTTTAATCGATGGATAGACCATCTTCAGGAGTTGGAGATACTCCATCGCGCTCGGTTGGGGAGCCCAAAAACTCTTGACGTTCGGCTCGTTCCAGATCTCATAGCACTTCACACCAAGGCGTGCATACCGCTTCACAACCTCCTGGCAATAGCGAGTAAAGGCGATTCGGTTTGAATTAGTGCTGATGCCCGATCCCGCACCTTCCGCGTAGAGAGGGTTGTTGTAGTTCAGGATCATCAGAACGCTAAGACCCCTCCTCTGAATGGATCGAATTAATCGATCAACCGTATGGGGAAACGTGAAAATGCCCTTGACCTTCTCGATCTCGGACCACCAGCATTCATCTCTGATCGATGTCAGTCCTGCGTTTTGAGCTGCATCGAGAAGGATTTCCATCCCGATTGAATCGATATCAGTCCTTTCAAGCTGTCCCAGATGCGTCTGGACCCCGTAATAGAGCTTCAATGGCACCTGTGCTGCCAAAGGTACCACAAACAAAACTACCGTCAGTACGATCCGTCTCATGTCCTCTCCCGCGCATTGTACCTCGTTTGTAGTCAAGACCATACGCCAGGCACGCTCGCGCCACAGAACTTGCACTTTCCTTTATCCAGGCTGTGGCTCAGGATCTGGTACCCGCGTCGCTCAATGATCATCTTGCCGCACTTGTGGCAGTAAGTGTTTTCTGCGGCATGGCCGGGGACGTTTCCGATATACACATACTGGAGACCTGACTTCAAAGCGATGTCCCTTGCGCGCTCTAAGGTCAACACCGGCGTCACGGGAAGTTGCGTCAGCTTGTAAAGGGGGTTGAAACGACTGAAATGCAAGGGACAATCATGGAGTCCGTTCTTCACAAGCCAGTCGCACATCCGCTTGATCATCTCCAGATCGTCTGTCCACGTCGGGATGATGAGATTGGTGATCTCGAGCCATACTCCTTCCTCTTTGAAGATCTTGAGAGACCGAAGGACCGGCTCAACATGTCCACCGTTCAGCTTCCTGTAGATTGATTCATCGAAGCTTTTCAAGTCGATGTTTGCAGCGTCCATAACCTTGCACAGATGGCGGAGTGGTTGTTCATTGATATAGCCGTTCGATTTCCAGACGTTGCGAATCTTCTTCCTTCTCGCGAGGACGGCCGTATCGTACGCATACTCATAGAATGTCGTGGGCTCCGAATAGGTGTAGGCGATCGATTCGGCGGCGTACTTCAGGCATTCTTCCACCGTCCGATCCGGCATGAGATCATAGTTTTGGGTTTCTTTCGGACTGAATTGCGAAATCTCCCAGTTCTGGCAGTTGAGGCAAGAGATTGTGCATCCAGCCACCGCTACGGAATACGCCCGCGTCGATGGCAGAAAATGAAAGAACGGTTTCTTCTCGATCGGGTCGACATGCACCGCGCACGGATTTCCATAGGCAATGGAATACATCTTGCCATTGTGATTGACACGATTTCTGCAAATCCCTGTGTCGCCAGCCATGAGGATGCAGCCGTTCGGGCATTTCTGGCACTCGAGTCCATCGCCCGTCTTTCTATAGAAGAGAGCTTCTTTGCTCCATTTCCATAGTTCATCAGAAATCGGCGACGGTCCGGCCGTCTTCACCGCACCCCTCGCCAGTGATCTGAAGTCGGTCATGCCGAGCGCAATGCCGGCTAAACAGAATGCGCAACGTCTCAGAAACTCACGCTTGGAAATTGTGTTCGGTTCCATCGTATCATCTCACAGAATTGTTCCCTCAATCGACTTCCTCTGAACAACTGCAGCGACTGCTGCCGAAAGGCTGAGGACGCCTGGAACAATGCTCGCAGCCACAACACCGAGCATTGGTATCAGCACAACTGCGACGAGCAGCGCGCCGAGAGCGGACCCGATGAGGTCTACTCCGTAAAGCTCTGAGGCTACTTTTTGAGGCATCCCCCGACGAAGATCCGCGGCGACGGAGAACTCCGCACCTACAAGGACTGCGATGACAAATGTAAGAAGAAAAATCGAACCATGGACGGCCATAGCAGATCCCCGAAGGCTTTGTAGCATGAGCAAAGCAACGGGAAGAAGAAAACAATACAGGGCGACTGCCAATTGGATCCTTGCATAGTGACTGGCAGTTGCACGAGGTATTATTCTCGCTCGCCAGAGAGAACCCACAGCCAGTCCTGCCATGAACATCGTCACGATGAGACCCAGAGCTTCATAGACGTAACCGTAGAGAATCTGAAAAGCGATCAGCAGTAGAACCTCTATCGATGAAGCTGCAAACCCACCGGCGAATATCCCCGCACTTACGGCATTTATCTGAGTTGCGGCGAACAAGAGAAAAAGCACAGCAATCACCGCGATGAGCCACAGATTGCTCCGGAAATAGCTCAGCCAGTGTGTTACTTGCCGGTAGTAAGAAACCGGGGCGAAGTCATTGTTCAAAGGTGCACCCGCGATCAAACTGCGTTGAAGAAGATCGCTGCGTTGTGCCAGCGATTCGTCATCGAGATAGTATTGATTGACATATGTGTTCTCGATGCGTCGTTGTGCTACCAGTTTGCCAATGTGAATATCGGGTATTGTGTCGGAACCAAGAAAATACGTTCGCAGGCCAGGGACGATAAGGACCTCCTTGAACACTGCCTTCAAGGTGTTCATCATTGTCGAATTGATGCCGCGCGCTTCGTCACTTTGATATTCAGTGGAGGGCAAGAGTGCAAGAGACAGAATCCCTTCCGGGTTCATCCGGTTCTTGAGCTCCCGGAAGAACTCCAGAGTGTAATAGCGGTTGATCTGGATCGTTGAAGGTTCAGGAATATTCAAAAGAACGACATCGTACTTGGATTGGGTTTCGCGCACAAACACTCGTGGATCGACGTTGAACACGTTGACCCGCCTATCGCTGAGGTCTGCTGAGTAC
>JBGPAN010000335.1:0-4982 GCA_041480785.1 Bacteroidota bacterium
GGTATTGATCTGAGAGGCGCTCGAATCAGACCAATGTTTCCTGCTCGTATCCAACACGGGAACCCTATTGGATACATTCAAGCGGTTTGAACAGAATGTAGACGGGAATCCGATCGCCATAGAGAATAATCTCTTGAAGGCTTTTAGTTCTTCAATGCCACAGAGATGGGACTATGGTGGGGCGGTGTTTATTATAATGAACCTGTCTATGATGGACAACCTTTCCATGGGGGAGAAGGTGTTCCGTCGGATGGTCGCCCAAGAGTGCTGGCAGGCCTGCGAATCGAGCGAGTGCCACCACTTCTGCCCTGTGTACCACAATGTGAAACTGATTCAAGAAAATGTTGATGTTGCCGCCTCGCGGGTCTGCCTGGTCTACCGCCGCATGTACGAATATGGGACACGACTCACATTGCGACAAATGTGCGCTCACCTGGCTTACATGATTACGTCTGGCCTGACATATACGGACATTGTCAAACTATCCCGGAAGCCATCTCTGCCGCTGATGGCTGAGTTCATGTTCTTCAACCGGTTCTTTGGTGACAACGGCCGCGAGGAAGACATCTCGGCGGCACAGTTGCGGGCGATCAGAAATGTGCGGGATCAATATTTCTGTGTTAGGAACTCGCCAACCTGGGAGAGACGCTTGTGGACAGGGGGAAGTCCGAACGCATTGAGGCTGAACGCCCGTGGTTGCGGGGAGGACTTTGAGGCGCTAAGACGTTGTGGAGCAGGACTTAGCACCACAGAGGAATATAATTCTCCTCGTGCGATTGCCCGCGCTCGGGATCAAGTCAGGCGGATGCTGTTTTTCCTGCACACGTTTGAGGATGGCGATGATGGCTGCTTCCTGCGGGGATTCCTAAACTCAGTCATGATCCTGGATTTCGTGCGCTGGCAAAAGGGAGACACTGTCTCCCTGGAAGAAATTACAAGATTGACTAGAAGCGTCTTCCATGTGCTTCAGGAACAGTTTACAGGAGTGCGCTTGCCTGAAGGTGCACCTCCGGACAGCCACCTCTTCATCACCCTGGCACGGCGTGGAAGCGATATCCGGCAAAGCGCACAGGTCGTGCTTGCCAGAGTTCCGCAAGAGGCATTGAGGCTTGATCTTGTTGCCCGGGACGACGGGATGGGCGGTTTGAGGCGTGAGCTGATCTTGAGAGGGCAACAGGAACTCCGAGCGGAACTTGTGATGACTTTGCCCTTTTTGGATTACGTGATGATGAGGAACGAGGGGGCGATAGGAGAAGACCTGCAAAGGTCATATGTTGATAGGTTGGAGCGGTTCAAAGCGCTATTGTTGGAACACGCTGGCGCAACGAGACGAGACGACATCATGCTGGTGCGGCTGCGGACAAATCACACCTTCCGTCGTCAGGTGTTTGGACTTCGGCGAAACCGTTTGGAGGTGACAGATGGCTGACCGCTATCCCCCAGTTCCCTATGAAGATGTACGGTATGGTGGGCAGGATCGCAACCCGGCGATTCAGTTGTTTGGCAGACGCTTTTTTGCGGATCAAACGGTCGCCGAGCTGCTGGTCGAATTGTTGCTTGTAGCTGTGTCGGAGAAACGGATTGGAGGCAATAGTGTTTCATCAATACAGGGCGCATTTCAAACTGCCGTGTTTCCGGCGATCTCGCTTTTGAGGAATTGGCCACAGGGGTTGGCTCTCGAATATTCGGCAAAGGCTCGGCTGAACCTCAAGTTGTTTTCTTTTCTAGGCGCTTCACGTGTGGACACACGGCACAAGACCCATCGCGACCACAAACGCGAGTTACTGCAGCAATTGAGCAAAACTGAGCGATTGAGTGTTTCAAGCGGTACTGATAGAAACGAGGTCCTTCGGACACTTGAAAACTTGTTTCTTGGATTCCAAGGAGTGGGTGGTAATCGAACATGGTGCGCCCAGAGTTTCTTACCTGTCACAACGGAGCTTCTTGCTGGCGAGAGCATCTGGCGAGAAACTCGCGCACGAGCTAAGAATGTTGACAGTTGGATGGATGCGTTGTCCTGTTTCTCTCATAGTCAACAGATATTTCTGGCTCGTGGCGGTGAGTTGCTCTATCTGCAAATCTGCAATGTGCTTCGGCAGGAGCCAGTCGAGATTGAGCGGTGGTCAAAAGATGCAGGTTTGGGGTTGTTGCCGCGTGAGTATCTGCCTGACCAGCTGAGAGACGTTCTTGGCTCTGCCCTCATGTCGGTTCTAAGATCCTGCCCCGATGCCGTCGGACAGTTGGCGTCCTTTATTGATACGGGAGTGGATGCTGATACAACGGCACACACAGACACGCCAGATGGGGAGCTTAGATTCACGGCATGTGGTTGGTGTTCTGGGGAGAGTTGGCCGGAAGGTCTTCTTTTCGCGGTCGAACTTCTGCGTGTGTGTGAAGCTACAATGGATCCGATCGAAAAGCTTGAACTGTTGGAAATCGCGTGCGCCCTGCAACTCCTGCGCAGTCTCTGTGCTCAGAGTGCAAGGCACGCTCCTCTTGCCGGCAATGAAGTCAAATCGCTAAATCCTTTTGGGTTTGTCTGGGCTTTGTCTGATCCAGAAGGTCAGCACGCCGTTGTAAAACAGATATCCCGACGATGCGTGAATGCGGTCGAAAGGCTGATCCACGATGCTATTCGAATTCCGGAAATTCGTTCAATCGTCGCGGCACAGAAGCGGGACGATGAGGGGCACGGCCGCAGATGGAAGGATCCTTACGGCGAGGCGGATTCCCGTTACGGGCACAAGCTGTTTGTTACCGTGGCCAAGAGGATTGGCCTGATTGTCCCGAAGCGCGGCGCCGGCGCCCGGTTTGTTCTGAATGATAGGCTATTGCGGTACCTGGTGATTGCGCTTGTCCGGCCAGGAGAGCGCATGACGTATGAAACCTTCAAGCAGCTGTTGTTCGCTCACTACGGTATTGCCGCTGACGACACCATGTTGGGGAGGGCATGCGAGTGGTGCGGCACCAAACGGCTCTCCACAATAGGCGGAGCTACCGACTCCTGGATGATCGAAATGCTCGATGCCGCAGGGATGCTCTTAAAGCTGTCGGATTCATGTTCCCTGGTCTGCAACCCCTTTGGCGATGGAGGGAACAAACAATGAGGCACTTTGCAGAGACGGCTTTGGGCCACATCAAACGGCAGATCGAGCAGAACCGGACTGGAGCGGACAGGGGTGAGAAATTCCTGTTCATGATGCCAAGCTTACCTCTGCCGGCCGCATTTCATTTAGGCAGATTGCTGGAGGACTACTGTGCGGCAGACACCCGTATTGTTTCGCCGGTAATTAAGGTTGCCGAGGATCTCTACCGCGAGTGGTCGGCTTCTGTCGATGCCGAGTCTCGTCAAGCCCTCACGCATGTGTGTGAAAGGAACTGGGCAAACGAGCGAGGGAATCTCACGAGCTACCGCAATGAACCCGCGCAGGCGGGACGTGAACTCGTCGTGCTTCTGATCGGAACTGATCGGGTGACAGACTCATCCGGGCTTGCGGACTTTCATCACTGCGATTTCCGCACGATCTGGGAAGAAGAACTGGATCACAGTTTCGCGCTATGGAGCCGAGCCTGTCTGGAAAAGGGAGGCATTGCCTATCAACCCGACACGATAGTTCATTTTGACGAGGTGTTGGTGCCCTTGGTTGACCGGGGCCTTGCCGACATTCTGCAGGTGAGCCTCCTGCTGGATGGACTTGAACTGAGGACCGTGCAGGATGGCCGGGATGCGGAGATTCTTCTGTTGAGCAAGTTGGGAGTGTTCGGATTGCCTTCGTTCCCAGGCTATCGGTTCACCGGCGGACGTTCCTTTGGCCAGTATGTTGACGGTGCGGTCGCGTTCTTCTCGTATGATATGTTCCTTGAGGAGAAACCCCGTGACCGGGCACTGACGACCATCGAGAAATTCGTGGAGCATAATCCGCTTGGCCAGTTGTTCGACGCGTCAGAGCGAGGCACGTTTGCCAGCGACGAAGAGTTCATTGATGCGCTCAAGCGTTACATAGCGTCGGCGGACGGGACTACAAGGCGATCGTTGTTGACCTGCGACTTTGTCCTGATCCGTGACCGCATTCTAAATTTCCGCCCCCCCAAGCAAGCCCGCCCGAAAAAAGAAACCATCCGACGCCTGACGGGCGGCCCTATCGAAGTGGTACTTGCCGCTTTGTGGAAGACCCTGGCGGAGTTCAAGAAGATCTCCAACGAGCATGGTGTCTTTGCACACGAGGCTTTGCAGGGCATCACTATTGAAGGACAACTATTCAAGCATGACTGCGACGGGGAATCTCCAGACGAGCGAAGGCGGCGTGCGATTGCCTATCTGGCTCGATTGCTGGGTGGGATTGACAAATGGCTGGAGGACTGGCTTGGCGCCGCCAAAATGGGGGCAGATGGCCGTGATCTTAAGGTTCAGTCCCGTCTTGTTCGCTCGGACCTGGACTGTCAGTCGGCTCGGACGGGCGAGCCGTTTTTCCATTTCTCGGTGTCCCTGGAGGCGGATGGGTTCGATACGCCAGTGACTGGTCAGTTTGCCTGGCGGTTGCCCGAGGTAGAACCATACCGGGTAGCCGATGAGGTGATTCAGTGGGCCTGGCAAGGAATTGCCGCGACTGACGGCTACTGCCTGCCTGTCTTCCATGTGCCCTATTACGAGGAACTCCTGCTGGCAAAAGACCACGAGGAGACCCATCGTGTACTACTTCAATGCATTCAGGAAGACGACCAGAGCGTGTTCAATCTTCTGGGCGTCTCCGACATTGACTCTCATGATCCCCTTTATCCTCAGGTAAGGAACCTGTCGATCTCCTATGGCCGGTTCATCGAATCGGCCAGAAAGAACGGTATCCATGCCGCACTGAAGACGGACTGGGATGAACTGAGGAGAGCTTACGAATCTGCGTTTGATGCGTATCTCTCTCAGCCATCGTGCGCTGAGAGTCCGATGGCAGCTCTGCTGTTCCGGGCCTTCTTCATCGTAAGGCAGA
>JBGPAN010000336.1:0-4976 GCA_041480785.1 Bacteroidota bacterium
GTACATTGAGCAAAAGGAGTAAGAGTATGGCAGACCCACGACGAACCGTATCCGCTGGTGAGCAAAGCCTCCCGGCCGAAGGTCGTGTGCCGCCTCAGGCGGTGGACGTTGAAATGGCGGTTCTTGGAGCGATGCTTCTCGACAAAGGTGCAATCGCCAAAGCAATCGAGATTCTCGACGATTCGTCGTTCTACAAGCCGGCACATCAACGCATTTTTGCAGGGATGGTTGCCTTGTTCGAGAAAAGTGAACCTGTTGATCTTATCACGCTTGTCGAAGAGCTCCGACGGCGGGCAGAACTCGACAAGATAGGGGGTGAGTACTATCTCACCGAACTCACTACAAGGGTGACGACGGCGGCAAATACTGAGTACCACGCGCATATCGTTCTTGAAAAAGCGCTGATGCGCCAGTTGATCTCTTCCTCCTCTGAAGTCGTTGGACGGGCATACAGCGAAACAGAAGATGCACTGGACCTGCTTGATGAGGCAGAGCAGAAAATTTTCCAGATCTCTGAACAACGAATGAAAAAGAGCTTCATCTCGATGAACACGGCTGTTCATCAGACGATGGAAATGCTCGAGAGCATTCACGGGAAACACAGTGGTGTCACCGGTGTGCCGTCTGGCTATACCGAGCTCGATAACTACACGGGCGGGTTTCAAAGCTCTGATCTGATTATCGTTGCAGGACGGCCCAGCCAGGGCAAAACGGCACTTGTTCTTTCCATCGCGCGCAACGCGTCGATTTTCCATGAGGTCCCCGTTGCCTTCTTCAGTCTTGAAATGTCTAACCAACAGTTGGTATTGCGCCTAATCTGCGCTGAGGCCCGTGTCGACGCTCAAAGCGTTCGAACCGGCCGTTTGCCGGAAGACGAATGGCGGAAGCTCAGCACAAGTATCGGTAAACTCTACAAAGCAAAGATCTTCATCGATGACACACCAGCCCTTACGGCACTCGAAATCCGCGCAAAGGCTCGGCGGCTCAAAGCCGAACACAATGTTGGCCTCGTTATCGTCGACTACCTGCAGCTGATGCAGGGCCCGAAGAACGCCCAAAGCCGTGAACAGGAAATTTCGAGCATCTCCCGCTCCCTCAAGGCGTTAGCCAAGGAACTGAACACCCCGGTGATTGCCCTTTCGCAGCTGAACCGCGCGGTCGAAATGCGCGGCGACAAGCGCCCGGTTCTTGCTGATCTTCGCGAGTCGGGCGCGATTGAACAGGATGCCGACGTTGTTCTCTTTGTTCACCGGCCCGAAATGTTCGGTATCAACGTCGACGAAAACAATGAACCCACCGAGGGGATGGCCGAAATTATCATCGGCAAGCAGCGAAACGGTCCAACAGGAAGCGCGCGCCTTGCATTCATCAAACAGTATGCACGGTTTGAGAACTTAACCCGGTTCCGTGATGCCGCATTCCTGCCCCCCGAGCCGACCGAAGAAACGCCCTTCTGATATGAGAAGGAATCCACCGGTGGGGCGTTCGCTCACACGCGTCTGTGCGGCACTTCTTCTGACCATCGGCGCGATTCAACAGCCTACGCTCAGTCAGGATCGGACGGTTTCTATCACCGGCTCTGCCGGGTATGGTCTTCTCAGCCTCGGTGGGGTTGATGCAAAGAATGCGTCCGATGTGGTGGGGTGGAACAACCTGGGAATCCCTGTCAGCGACTTTGCATCGGTGAAGCAATCCCCATTCTTTTCCGGTCGTATCACGTATCGTTACACACGCGATTTTGCTGTATCCATGTATGGCTCGTACTCTTCAAAAACGGTTTCCTCGTCGTATAATGGCTCAAACGCGGTCCTGCAACTCGACCGAAATGTCGGCGCAACCGATCTGTCGCTGGGTGTCTCCTACTACCCGGCGATCCAATCCTATCTCTTTCAGTGGTACCTCCAGGTTAACCTTGGCGTTATCCTGGCCCGCGCCACAGCAAAGGCTGTCGGCACGCAAGCTACAAAACCGGCCGGCTTCATTGTTATGGTGCCCCTGGTTGATTCTGAGGGAAAGTACAAGAAGGCAAAGACCTCTGCTGCCTTTTTCGTCGGGGCTGACATACCATTGTTTCAACAAGTGTTCGCGAAAGGAGAGGCCGGCTACCGCGTTGCACAGGTGGGCGAACTCGACGGCGACATAACGCGGTTCGGTGTGCAAAGCAACGAGCCTTCAACAACGCTGTTCAATTTTTCCGGCTTCGTTGCCAGCATCGGCGTTGGAATTGAACTATAAGAAGGATCCTCGTATGGACAGGCGCTCGTTTCTAAAATCTCTTCCCCTTGCAGCCAGTGCCCCGATGGTATTCGGGAACATGTCCCTGAGAGACTTCTTCTCTCAGGATGACGATGGCCTCATCTGTACCAGAAAGTTCGAGCTTGCCGTGTCCCTTGGACTCCGGAACAAGCCCATAGGTGACATTGTCATCGAAATCGGCAAGTCCTTTCTCGGTGTCGACTACATCGCCAACCTTCTTGAACAGCCTGGAGCGGAACGGCTCGTTGTCAACCTCCGGGGGCTCGATTGCGTTCTCTTCTGCGAGAATGCCCTTGTTTTCGCCCGTTGTGTGAAGAAAAACAAGATGACATTCGACGACTACAAAGCGGAGCTACAGTACGTTCGCTACCGCGGGGGCATCATCAATCATTACCCGAGTCGCCTGCACTATTTCTCCGACCACATCTACGACAACGAGAAGAAGGGGGTTGTCAAGAATGTCACCAAGGAGATCGGCGGAGTGCCCTTCAGAAAGACGGTCAATTTCATGTCGACCCACGCGGACTCTTACATCAAACTCAAAGAGAATCCTGACTTTGTCAAGGTGATCCATAAACAGGAGGAGGCGATCAACAAACGAACGATGTACCACATCCCGAAAGATCGGGTGCAGAAGTTCGCATCAAGAATACGGAACGGTGATATCATAGCCATAACGACCGACATTGGCGGGATGGATGTGTCTCACACAGGAATCGCCATTTGGGAAAATGATTCGCTTCACCTTATGCACGCTCCGCTGAGCGGACATCGGGTTCAGATCACAGAGAAGACCCTCGCTGACTACTTGGCCGCAAACAAAAAGCAGCTTGGCATTATGGTTGCCCGACCCCTGGAGCCTGCATAATCTCCGAGCTGCTTGCCTTGCACTCAGAAACAATTTTCTGTAAGATACCTCGCGCCTGTAAACACGAGACTCATTCTATGAACACTTTCCAACATTTCGTCCGATTGATCACTGTTCTTGTGTTTGGAGGAATCCTTGCACAGGCGCTCCTTGCTCAACAACCGATCGTGGTTCCGCGCGATTCGACCGAAGTTATTGTGAGCGGCAAGAGGATCTCCGTAAGCTACGGTCGCCCAGCGATGCACGGACGAAAGATCATGGGTGACTACGTTCCCTACAACCGGGTTTGGAGAACGGGGGCGGGCCAGGCAACGGTTCTGACGACCGAAGCGGATCTCGAACTTGGCGGAATGGAAATTCCGAAGGGCGCGTATTCCCTCTACACGTTCCCCACCGAGGTGCAGTGGAAACTCATCGTGAACAAGCAGACAGGACAGTGGGGGACTATTTATAACTCTCAGCAGGATCTTGCCCGCGTCGCTCTTGAAAAACGAGCCCTTCAGAATTCCGTTGAGAAGTTGACCTTCCTGCTTGAACGCAGCGGCAACAGCTCTGGTATCCTCAAGATCGAATGGGAGCATACGTCGCTTTCCATGCCATTCAGAGTGAGCCCAACACCGATCGTTGCAAGTCCGAGAGATTCCGTGAAAGCGGTATTCGCCGGAAAAACGGTGACGGTGAACTATGGCCGTCCGTCGGCACGCGGGAGAAAGATCATCGGTGGCGTTGTTCCTTACAATCAAATCTGGCGAACGGGGGCCAACGAGGCAACGACCTTGAACACGGATGTGAATTTGGTTCTCGGAGGG
The DNA here is from genome assembly GCA_041480785.1 of Bacteroidota bacterium. Taxonomy (GTDB): domain Bacteria; phylum Bacteroidota; class Ignavibacteria; order UBA10030; family UBA10030; genus UBA9647. The sequence goes on from JBGPAN010000336.1 coordinate 3,934, forward strand.
GCAACAATTCCTCGGGGAACGTATTCATTGTATACGGTTCCATCGAAGACTTCCTGGCAGCTCGTGGTCAACAAAGAGGTTGGACAGTCGGGCCTTGTGTACCATCAGCGTCTCGATCTTGCCAGGGTCAAATTGCAGAAGGCCGGCCTCAAAGACTACGTTGAACGGTTCACAATTTCGATTGAGAGAGTGAGTCCGAGTTCCGGGGTACTAAAACTCGCATGGGAAAAAACCGCACTCACAATCCCGTTTACGTTGAAAATCAATTAGCGGGGTGCTGAAAAACAAAAACCCCGTCACGTTGAGCGTAGTCGAAACGTCTCAATTGATGCAAAGAGCAGGGTTCGACTCCGCTCACCCTGACGAATTCACTATGCTTGTGTGCCTTTTTCCGCGGCTTGCTAGAGCGCGAGCCCCTCGTTCGTTCAGATTCAAAGCCCGTTGCGTTAAGGAGATCCGGAATGTCAACAAGAGTGACTGTGAAGAGCAACGGAAGCATTCACATCGAAGGTGATTTCGAGCTGTTTGACCAGAACGGTGGGAAATTCGACCTCAGTGGTCGCACGTTGATCAAGCTGTGTCGCTGCGGGCAAAGTAAGAATCAACCACTGTGCGATAGCAGTCACAAGACGTGCGGTTTCCAATCCGAGATCATCGCCAGAGTCTTACCGCCCCCTGCCCCCAAGGTGTGAACCCTTTCTTTGTCGCTGTGTTTCATAGAGGAAGACAGCGCTCGCGCTGGCAACATTGAGCGAATCAACTCCGTCTTTCATTGGAATGGCAACCGACTCATCACACGCGGCAAGAACATCGGCCGAGACTCCCTCTCCCTCGCTTCCAAAGACAATGCAGCAGTCCCCGCCAAACGATGCCTGGTGAAGTACTTTCTGATCGGTGTGGGGGTGAGCTGCGATGACGTGAATACCGTGAGCCGATCGCATCTCGTTGATTGCGCCAACAAGATCGGACAGTTGCACAACAGGAAGGCGAAAGACTGTCCCCATGGAATTTCTCACCGCACGACGCAGATAGGGGCTGCTCGA
>JBGPAN010000337.1:0-4970 GCA_041480785.1 Bacteroidota bacterium
ATGATCTTACCATTGCTGTCCTTGAGCGGAATCTTCGAAATCAGAAGGCTTCGCTCAATCTCTCCGGTTTCAGGATCGACCTTGTCCGCAACCCTGTTCTGGGTATGACCGCCAACTGCCAAGACAGCATTCTCCTCCCATTTTGCCTCTTTAAGAAGATGCTCGGGTATCAGATCTTCATCCCTCTTGCCGATGATTTCCTCTGCCGATGCCCCATTGAGCGCGCGCACCGTCGCTGGATTTACCACAAGAAATCTTCGCTCGACATCTTTCACTGCGATCTCGTCCGGTATTGCTTCGATGATCGTTCGCAAGAGGTTCCGTTCTTCCTCGAGACGTCGCCCGATCCGCTTGCGCTCGGTAGTATCGCGTCCAACCACCTGCACTGCCGGCTTGCCTAGATGTGTAGTGAAGGTCACGGCGTCTTCTACATCAATCGCATTGCCGTCCACGCGCAATAATCGTTCTTCGGCCATCGGCGCCGGCTTTCCTTCTGCCAACACCCCCGCCATGCGGCTTTTAGCCATTTCACGATCGTCGGGATACACAATTTCAAGAGCCGGTTTGCCGATCAGTTCGTCAGTGCTTGTTGCACCAAGCAAATGTACCGCTGCCGCGTTCACGAAGACAATCTTCTCTTCACAACATACAGCAATAAGATCGGGCGAACTCTCCACAAGTTGTCGGTAATGCTCTTCAGATTCGCGTATCCTATTCTCCAGTTCCCGTTTCTCCCGCCATTGCTTTGCTTCTTCCTGCGCTCGAATCATCAAACGGTTGCTGCGATTGAACATTACAAAAGCACCCGCCAGCACAATGAGCATAGCCCCGATGAGGAGAATTGCGAGCGCTTTTTGTTTTTGCAGAAGACCTGAGACCACATCGAGCGGAACATTGACGACAATAATCCATGAAGCATTCTCGTACCTGAAAGGAACAAAGGTTGCCAACTTTCTGGGCTGCTCTCTCAGGGCATATTCGACTGTTCCCTGCCTTTCTGCGAGGATTGTGTCGATATAGTCGAAAGAAATATGACATTGCATACAAGTTTCGTCCTGCCTGCGGATGTTTCGCGAGATCATCTCTGGGTGTTTTGAATGAGTCAGGACCGAGCCGACTGTGTCCATAATCCACACCTGCTCCTTGGTTAGATTGGTGCTGAGCATCGGGATAAACGCGTCAACGATTTCATCCAAGTCGATTGCAGCGGTCAGGACACCGACAAACTCATGACCCGGCGTCCGATACCGTGAGTCAAATGTTTCTTGATAAACGGGTGTCACAATCAGAAAACGAAAACTAGGAGGTCGGTCGCTATGATTGTCCTCTGCCCGTATGAGTGAGGAAATGAAGAGTTTACCTTTGTTCTCCTTCCGTGTCGCCCACTGAAAGAAATCGGAGTTTGAGTGGTTTTGTCCGGTGGCCTCTTCCGTCGTAGAGCAGATGATTGTGCCTTTCGCGTCATATACGCTGATCGCCTTCACGTAATCTCTATTCTGGAGGTTAAACCACTCATGAATATCGGCGGTCATAACCTCTGTATCGCGATGTTGAATCGATGCGTATCCGGAAAGAACCTGAACGTCCCTCGAAGGGTCGCGTAGACTCTGTTCGATTTGTTGGCCGAGGTGTCGGCCTACCAATGACTGATGCTCACGGAAACGGTCGTTCACTGCATTCTCGTTCGCCTGATAAAGATTGTTAATCAGCAAAACCGTCACTGCCAGAATCGTAGCGGCGACAAGCATTACTATAAGGTTTGATTTCGTCACATTGTTCCCTTCAGAGGTAGTCTCATCATGCGATGCTCAAGCACCCATCGGTCTGCAGTCATGTTCTCTTTCGTACAACCAAGTGTTTTCTACAGAGACGATGATGGTGGACATATACAACTCCTTGCAAAATATTGACGCGTCAGGTTCTCCTCTTAAGCATCAGGAGCGCCATTCCAGGCAAGCAGAAGCCGTTTGCAGCATTACTCAGCCTCGGTTCGCCTGGACGATGCCCAACATCCAACGCCAAATGATACCCGTCTGCCCTCGGTATCTCCATCAAGGCAGGAATGACCACGTTTGCTATTTCTCGCTGTCAAGCACCTCTCTGATCGTTTTCAAGACTACGCCAGGACTATATGGCTTCTGGATAAAGTCCTTTGCACCCGACCGGAGCAAGTTGGATTTCATATTAGGCTCAAGATAACCACTTGCCAGGATGATCTTTACGTTCGGATCGATCTCCATCAAGCTCGTAACAACCGCCGCCCCGTCGAGCTTTGGCAACCCAATGTCGGTCAGGACGAGCGCAATCTTCTGTTTGTTCAGAGAGAACACCTTGATAGCTGCAATGCCATCAGTGGCAGTCAAGACTTTGTACCCCTGCCTCTCGAGCGACAATTTCATCAGCGACAGCAGATTCTCTTCATCCTCAACGAGAAGGATCGTCTCATGTCCTCCGTAACTCCCCACAGATCCAACCTCCACCTGTGCTGCCGGGCTCGCAACCTCATCCGGCACCGGGAGGTACATTTTGAAGGTCGTCCCCTTGCCGACTTCACTCTCAACGTCGACATGACCGTGGTGCGTCTTAATGACTCCATAGACGACAGACAACCCCAGACCAGTCCCCTTCCCTTGCTCCTTCGTGGTAAAGAAAGGTTCAAAGATATGCTCCTTCGTCACGTCGTCCATTCCGATTCCGGAGTCGGAGACTGAGATACAGACATATTCCTTGGCTGATGCCTCATAGAATTCCTTCCTCACCTCCCCACCCTCGACAGCCTGAGTCTTGATCTTGATTTCACCGCGACCCAGGTTTCCGGTCGAAGTATCGGTGATCGCATCACGGGCATTGACACAGAGATTGAGTAACGCCTGATGGAGCTGCGTCTGATCCATCATGACGATGGGAATGGGCTTTTCCAGGTCGAGCGCGACGGTGATCGTTTTGGGGAATGTGTCATTGATCATCTTCGACAATTCCCGAATGGTGGCGTTCACGTTGACGGGTTCGAGGGTAGGATCGGATTTCCGGGCGAAGGTGAGAATCTGGCGCACAAGACTCGCACCCCGCTGAACCGCTTTCGTGATCTCCTCGCTACTGCTATTGAGGAGCGCCGGATCCCCCCCGGCACGTTCAACAATTGCCGTGTGGCCCAGAATGATGCCTAGGATATTATTGAAATCGTGCGCGATGCCACCCGCGAGCAGGCCGAGACTCTCCATCTTCTGAGCCTGGCCAACCTGTCGTTCAAGCAGCTTCTGCCTCGTCACATCCCTGATCGTGCCCCGATGCATGACAACCTTCCCCTGCTTGTCGCGCACTGCAGTTGCGGTCTCCAAAACACTGAGCTTCTGTCCATCCTTGCGTTTCATGGTTGCTTCAAAATCCTTCACAAATCCTTGCCGATTGAGTCTACTGAAAAGCTCCACCCGTTGTTGGCTGTCAACGTACAGGTCGCTGCCCGGATCTATGCACAGAAGCTCTTCTTTTGATCCGTACCCGAACATCTCGACTCCGGCGGCGTTGATGTCCAGAAGCTTTCCATCGGCAGAGCTGATATAGATGCAGTCTTTTGATTCCTCAAAGAGGGAGCGGAATTTCTCTTCCGAGGCTCGCAAGCCTTCTTCCGCTCTCTTACGGTCTGTAATGTTGCGGTTCACCACGAGAATGCCGATCATTTTGCCTGTCTGATCCCTGACCGGAACTCTTGTCGTCAATACGCATTTATCGATTTCGCCCGTGTCCGGATTGAGCTTGGTCTGCTCACGATTGATCACCGGTTCTCCCGACGCAACGATGGCTTCCTCTTCGGCGAAATGTCGTTGCACGATCGAGGGGGGCACAAAATCCTGGTCGGTCTTGCCGATCATCGCCTCAAGCGATGTAGCGCCAAAAGCCTCGATCGACGCACGGTTTGCCACAACGTACCGATGCTTCAGGTCTTTGAGACAAACTTCATCGGGAATACTCTCGATGAGAGTCTGGAGCAATGTCCGCTCCTTTTGAAGCATCTCTTCTACCCGTTTGAGTTCGGTGATATCGCGATTGATGCCGACGAGGCCAATGATCCTGCCTTCGTTGTCCTTGAGCGGAATCTTCGAAATCAGAAGGCTTCGCTCAATCTCTCCGGTTTCAGGATCGACCTTGTCCGCAACCCTGTTCTGGGTATGACCGCCAACTGCCAGGACAGCATTCTCCTCCCACCTCACGTCTTTCGTAAGATGCTCGGGAATGAAATCTTCATCCCGCTTCCCGATGATTTCATCTGCCGAGGCCCGCTTGAGAGCGTTCACTGTTCCGGAATTCACGACAATGAATCTTCTCTCTGTGTCTTTCACTGAGATCTCATCCGGAATGGCATCGATGATCGTACGCAGGAGGTTTCGCTCTTCCTGCATGCGTTTCTCTACCTGCTTCCGTTCGGTGACATCGCGAAACAGGCTGAGGAGCATTTTCTTTTGACCGGTGATTTCGATGAACGAACTTGTCACCTCAAGCTGTACAGTCTGGCCATTTCTGAGCGTTGCGGCACCGAGAAGACTGGATATGGTCTCGCTCGCATCAAAACGTTTCTGATACAAACTGAGATCGTCATCCGGACCTTCCCTCTGGTAGGCGATCGACAATACCTGGCCCAGCAATTCCTCACGCGGGATTTCTACCAGTCTACAGAATGCATGGTTTGCATCCAAGATGTGACCCTCGCGATCCGTCAGCCGCATGCCATCCGCCGAATTGTCCCACACAGATCGGAAACGCAGTTCTGATTCGCGCACAGCTGCCTCAGCGCGCTTTCGCTCGGTGATATCCTGCTTCAGTGCCACAAAATGTGAGACGTTGCCATCGCGATCGCGCACGGGCGTTATCGTCATCTCCTCCGTATAGAAGCTTCCATCCTTCCGCTTATTGACCACTTCCCCTTTCCATACGTTTCCCGTCCCGATTGTCCCCCATAGACTGCTGTAAAAAGC
>JBGPAN010000338.1:0-4963 GCA_041480785.1 Bacteroidota bacterium
CAATGTAACAATTTTGTCATCCTTCGATTGACCAATCCCGTGGATCAGGGATACGTGGGCAAGTTGATGTCTGATACATTCGCCGGCTTGATTGACACGCTACCCGCCCTTCGACAGGGAGAAGCGCTTATCGTCGGAGAAGCAATCCCAATGCCCTTGCGTGTCCAGATTGATTTCCCCAATCCCGAGCCAAGCAGCGCTGACATCAAGTTCTTCGACAAGTGGAAGCAGAGTGAGGTACGAACGGAGATTCCAGACGTGGTCGATCGGTGGTGGAAACAGCAGCGGGGGTAGGTAGCCTTTCTCCACACCTGTAAGATCCAGAATCTCTGCGGAACATTCCCCCTTCGGATCGTGTTCTTGCTACAGAATCGAACACACTGGAGGGTCACCTGTGCACACAAAACCAGCCGACCAGATCCATCCATCCAAAATTACTCCGGAAAACGTCTTCTTGAATCGCCGGGCGTTTATCCGTATTGCATCCGCTGCCGGAATCGGGCTTGCGTCTTCCGTAGTGTTTCCTCAGCTCCTTGTCGGTCAGGATCGCTGGCCGCAGGGGGAAAAGGGACCGTTCGATGTTGATGACGAAGTGAACAAGTTCAATGACATCACGACCTATAACAACTTCTATGAATTTGGGGTAGACAAAAGCGACCCCTCGGAAAACTCCGTCAGCTTCCGCCCGAAACCGTGGACGGTTCGAATCGAAGGGGAGGTCAAGAAACCGGCGACATACAATCTCGACGATATCGTGAAGCCTTCGAGGATAGAGGATCGTATCTACCGTCACCGGTGTGTCGAAGGTTGGTCCATGGTGATTCCATGGAGAGGATTCCCTCTTGCCGATCTTATCAAAAGGAACCGACCTCGCGCGCGAAGTATGTGGCATTTGAGACTATTTATCGCCCGGAGGAAATGCCCGGTCAGAAGCGGCGTGTTTTGGAGTGGCCGTACGTCGAAGGGCTGCGACTGGACGAAGCTCGTCAGCCCTTGACGTTGCTTGCAGTTGGGTTGTATGGAAAGGATCTCCTCAATCAAAACGGTGCTCCGTTGAGACTCGTCGTTCGCTGGAAGTACGGGTTCAAGAGCATCAAATCGATAGTAAAGCTTAGATTCGTTGAGAAGGAGTCGCCAACGACCTGGAATCTGTTGGCTCCGAACGAGTACGGCTTCTATTCCAACGTCAACCCGGACGTCGACCATCCCCGTTGGAGCCAGAAGACTGAACGAAGAATCGGAGATTTCCTGAAGCGAAAGACCCTGCTGTTCAATGGCTACGATGATCAGGTTAGCGGGATGTACGCGGGGATGGATCTGAGGAAGTACTTCTAGCAGGGGAGAGCGGTGCCGAAGACACAATGGGAAATACGGATCTTAAAACCGATGGTGTTTCTCCTGGCCTTGCTGCCCGTGGGGTTGCTGGCGTGGAAAGCGCTGGCAGGCGAGCTCAGCGCCAATCCGATCAAAGACATCACCGAAGAAACCGGAATCTGGACGCTCCGCCTCATTCTCTTCACTCTCACCATTACACCGCTACGCAAGGTCTCTCGATGGGCGCCGCTGGCTCGTTTTCGACGGATGATCGGTCTCTTTGCGTTCTTCTATGTCTCCTAGCATTTTGTGACGTACATCTATCTTGACCAGTTTTTTGCGTTTGATGAAATTCTGAAAGACGTGGTGAAACGTCCTTTCATCACCGTCGGGTTCGCAGCCTTTCTGATGATGATACCGCTGGCTCTCACTTCCCCGAACATCGTCGCAAAGTGGGTGGGTGGGAAGAAATGGCGACTCCTCCATCGACTGGTTTATTTTACTGCATTGGGAGGAGTAATACATTATCTTTGGTTAGTGAAAGCTGACACCCAACGGCCGCTTATGTATGGGGGAGTACTCACCGTGCTTCTTGGATATCGACTGTGGGAGTATTTCCGTTTGCGTCGCGTCACGGAGACGCCGATCCAGCGGGCTAAGGCAAACCCTGTGTAGCCCGAAAACAGAAATCTCATGCCAGTCTCAACCTCTCATCGCCTTCTGGTAACACTGTGCCTCAGTTGCGTCATTGTCCTCGGAGCTATTGCACAGGACAGAATTCGGGAACTCGAGGGATCCCTCAAGTCTAGTCCCAGCGATCAATCCATTCTGATGGAGCTCGGAAGGCTTTATCACGACAAGGCCGCCGCCGGTGACGCAGATGCGGTCGATAAGGGATTCCGCTGTTTGGACAAACTCCTCAGTATCGACACAGCAAATGTTGTTGCGCTCGCCTATCGGGGAGATCTTTGGGCATTGCGGGCGCGAGATTCGTGGTGGCCACCGAACAAATGGAGCGCTCTCCGGAAGGGGGCCGCCGAATTGGATATGGCGGTAGGACTGGCTCCTGACAACATGATGGTTCGATTGCTCCGAGGAATGAACGCTCTGGCAGCACCCGGCTTCCTCGGGAGGCTCTCGATTGCTCTCGAAGATTTCATCGTGCTCCTTAAACACCCTGCATTTGCCGAACAGTCTAAGGAATTGAGGGTTTCGATCTACTACTATGCGGGGGTCGCCCACAAACGGGCGGACGACTACGACAAGGCGCGCGAATTGTTCAAGAAGGCAATCTCAATTCTTCCGGATTCGGACTTTGCGAAGAGATCGCAGGACGAACTGAAGGATATGGGTTCATAGGATCGATTGGCGTCATTCTACCGCATTCAACGCTCGAAGAAGCTTGGCTCTCACTTGATCTGCAATTGGCTCCATCGCCTCATTCTCCATCACCTTTGCCATCGACATCGGATCAAAAGCAGCCAGAATGGTCTTGCCGTCTCTCTCATACACAATCACATTGCAGGGGAGAAGAAGTCCGACCTGTTCTTCTGCCTCCAATGCTTGATAAGCGAATGGTGGATTGCAGGCGCCAAGAATGATGTACTTGTTGAAATCAACATTGAGTTTTTTCTTGAGCGTCTCTTTGACATCGATCGTCGTAAGGATGCCAAAACCTTCCTTCTTCAACTCTTCAGTCACTTTTTCAATCGCGCTCTCATACGAGAGCGACACCGTTCTGGAGAAACCGTAGCTCATTCGTCTATCCTCTTTCTGCGAGGTTTGATTCTCGCTTGTTCTCCCTGTTCTCGAGGGTCGGCAGAGCTCCCATCAACGCTCCGTATGCTGCGCTTCTCCAGGGGTTGCTGGTAATCAGACGGGGTTCGGTACTGCACCCGAAGAAACAGTAGTAGACAAATCCGAGAAGGGCGCCGGAAGCAACAATGGTGACCTTTCTCAGAATGTGTGAACCTATGTACGGTTCTGGAAATTCCATTCCGCAATTCCGCCCTTCATGCTGGCTGTCGAAAACCCGAGATGCTTTAGTCTCAGGGCAGCGCGGATGCTTCTGTTGCCTGTTTGGCAATAGCAGATAATCTCTTTGTTCTTGTGCTTGTCCAACTCGGATGATCGGCGCGTCAATTCGTGTAGCGGAATGTGATGTGCGCCCTTTATATGTCCTTGCCGCCACTCCTTTTCTGTGCGAACGTCGAGAAGAAGAACACCTCGATTCGCTTGGATTCTCTCAGCCACTTCCTTCACGCTGTAGTGGGTGACGGATCGGTTTATGAAGAACCGACGAACTGAAATGAGGACAACCAACACGATGAGGACATAGAGCAGAATTTCACCCGTCATTCAACCTTCTCCTGAAGCACAGGGTGCTTCTTGGCATTCCACCCGCGTATCCCACCAGCGAGGCTCACGGTGTTGAATCCACTGTCCGACAGGAGTTTGGCTGCCCTGCCACTCCGGTTGCCAGAGCGACAATAGACAATGATCAGCCTGTCGCGGAATGCGTTGAGTTTGTTGATTTGGTCGTGAAGGTCCTGAAGGGGAATCAGGATGGCATTTTTGAGATGGCCGGTGGGGCTGTTCCATTCGTCGACAGTTCGGACATCAAGAAGCACGACCGCCGTGTCGCGCCGCAAGAGTTGAGCAGCTTTGTCGGCGGTTATCGATTTGACACCGGGGTCTTTCTCTTGAAGCAAGACAAATAATCCGATCGCAATGAAAAGGACAAGTATGTAGCCAGAGAAGCCGTCTTTTCCCTGCGACTTGCTCATAAGGAAGTCATCTAGTTCAGGCCGCAGGCGCCCCCACAGCAGCCACCACCCATTTCACAGGGAGGAGCGGACTGAGAGGCACTGGCCGATCCGCCCATGGAGACGGTTGCCGCCGAAAACAGTTTTTTGTGCTTCAAGGAACCACAATGAGGGCAAATGACATCTTCTGCAACTTCTCGCACCTTGTGGTAGACGTCGTAGGTCTTTCCACAATCGGAACACGAATAGTCAAATACGGGCATCGAATTGATCTCCTGGGATTTCTTTCTGTTCTTTTTCCGGTGACAGCTTACTCATCCATGTGATGCACGCGTCAGCAAAAAGGATTCAAGATCTGAAGGATCCATCCCCCAATTCCGGAACCGCATCATCCCGCCTACTTCAGCAAGGAGCGCAAGACGAATTGCAGGATGCCATCGTGCTTGTAGTAGTCGACCTCATTCGGCGTGTCAATTCGGGAGATCACCGTAAACGTTTTGACTCCTCCCTTTGGATCCGTCGCCTTGACCGTTAGTCTCTGGCGGGGATGAAGGCCCATGGTAATGCCTTGAATCGTATACGTCTCCAAGCCAGTCAGTCCGAGCGTTTTGCAGCTCTGACCATCCTCGAATTGAAGCGGGAGGACACCCATACCGACCAAATTACTGCGATGGATTCTCTCAAAACTCTCAGCGATCACGGCCCGTACACCTTGAAGCCTCGGGCCTTTTGCGGCCCAGTCACGCGAGGATCCTGAGCCATACTCCTTGCCAGCGATAATGATCAGCGGGATTTGCTCATCACGAAATCTCATCGCGGCATCAAAGATGGAAAGAGGTTCTTTCGAAGAGGGATGAATGGTCCAACCTCCCTCTGTGCCCGGG
>JBGPAN010000339.1:0-4950 GCA_041480785.1 Bacteroidota bacterium
CCAGAAGCCGACGCTCTGTTTCTCCGATACTGATACGCATCGGAGGTGCATCTGGACTTTCCATCTGCAGGATCTTCACGACTTCTTTGCTCGCTACAACCGTCTTATCCTTCACCCTGATCAGCACCTTCGACTCCAGGTCATCAGATTCATTGTCCTGATCAACAAGGCTATGCGGCTTCTGATTGCTTTCGTCGATGGTGACAACGATAACGTCCTTCCCTCTGTATGAGACGATTTCAATCGCCGGTTCAATCGGAGGCTCGCAATGGACTTTACCAGCGGTCTCAATCATTTCGACCACCATCTTCTCGCTTTCAACACCAACGATCGTTCTATCATCGTCAATGCCAAAGAGGATTGTTCCTCCCTTCGTGTTTGCGAATGCAATAAGCGCGCGTGCGACCTTGGCAGGACTCGTGACCTTCCTCTTGAACTCGAGTTGGAACCCTTCCCCCTCCTCGAGCAACACCCGCAATTCTTTGCCGTTCATCGGTCAGCCTTAGTACATTCACAGGCCCTGTGCGGCCATTCGATTGAGTATGAGCTGCGACCGCCGCTCAAGATAGCGTGTCTCTTTGTCGATTCTGTACCGCCGGGGATTTGGGATAACAGCGGCCAGCCTTGCAGACTCTTCCCGAGACAACAATGCTGCAGACTTGCCGAAATACTGCTGAGAAGCCGCCTCGATCCCATAAACTCCCCACCCCCATTCAATCACATTCAAATACAATTCCAGAATTCGTTGCTTGCTCAGTGTCCGTTCGATGTACCACGTGAGCACCCATTCCTTGAGTTTCCGCAACGGATTCTTTGACGACGAGAGATAAAGATTCTTCACAAGCTGTTGCGTAATCGTGCTCGCACCTCTCGCTGCTCTCCCTTCCTTCAGATTTCGCTCAATCGATTCGCGAAATTCAAACCAATCGAATCCTGAATGTGACCAAAACGTTCCATCCTCTGATATGATTACCGCATTAATTGCGTCTTTAGGGATTGCACTGAACGCAATCCATCGTTGGATCTTTTTGGACTGTTTTCCCTCGGCGATCGCTTGCTCTTCGCGCTCACGCATGAATGCCGTTTCGCCTGGATTGGCTGTCTTGAGTCTCCGCACGTCACCAAAAGGGAGCGTCAAGATCTCAAGAACAATCCACGCCACCGCGATACCAAAGCCCGTAAGGAACTTGTGGGCACGAACCCACGAGAAAAGCGACTTCCAGCTCTTTTCAATCCCCGCGAGTTTTCCCATTGCTAACAACTCAGCGAACGTTTTCGGCTGTCCAGATAACTCTGAAGGAGTATTGCGGCTGCCATCGCATCAATCCGGCCTCTGTTCGAACGCCGCTCCTGACGCTTCGTACCCATCTCCCTCATCGTCTGGTGGGCCATCGTTGTCGTGAACCGTTCATCCCAACTGACAATCTCTGCGGACGTTTCGCCCATCAGCGATTCGATGAATCGCTCGACCTCCTGCGCCTTTTGAGCTCTTTCTCCCTTGAGATTCAATGGCATACCCACAACGACAACGTCAACCGCTTCCTTTTCAACAATCTCGCAAATCTGTCTGATAGCGAGTTTGTCGTTAGGAAGTGTATCAAATGGCTGGGCAATAATCTGAAGAGGATCACTCAGAGAGATTCCAATCCTGCGCGTTCCATAGTCAATGCCCAATATTCTTTTTTCGTGCGTCAGGAGAGCCCCCTCAAGACGAGTACCGATCAGCCGAAGAACCGTTCAACTTCAAGGATGCCTTCGACCTTTTTGATCTTTTCGACAATGCGTGCAAGGTGTTCGGTGTTCTTCACGAACAGGATGATCTGACCCTCGAACAGCGACCCGCGGGAATCGATATTGACACTGCGAATATTCGTATTCTGATACGTGGAGATCGCGTGCGTCACATCGCTCAAAAGCCCTGGCCGATCTTTCCCGTAGACCCGCACGGCGACAATAAAATCCGCACCATTGGCAGAAGGCCAGCTTACATCGACAATGCGCTCGCTCTCTGCCATGCGTTTCGAAAGCACGTTCTTGCAGTCCTTGCGATGTATCTTGATCCCCTCTCCAATCGTCACAAATCCCAGGATGCTGTCGCCGGGTATCGGATTGCAGCACTTCGCGTACTGGTGCATGAAGTTGTCGCTGCTTCCGAGAATCGAGATGCCTGTGGTGAGCTCTCGAGCCGAATCGATGAACTTCTTGAAGAGGGATTGCGACTCTTCAGCGGGCTTCTGATCACCGTCGCCGGCGTGTTTTGCGCGAATCACGATGTCTTCAATGAAGAGGTCGGGGTCAATGCGATGTTCCGCCACGTCAAGGTAGAAACTTTGAAGGTTCTCAATCTTCACAGAGTGAACAATCTTTAGAAGATCATCCTCGTTGTAATGGAGCTTGTGACGCTTGAGCTTCTTCTCCCAGATCTCCTTCCCCTCATCAGCTTTCTTCCGAAGCTCCTCCCGGACCCAGCGCCGGATATGCGCCTTCGCTTTATGTGAGACGACGAACTTGTCCCAATCAGGATTTGGATTCTGGTTCTTTGACGTAATAATCTCAACCTGATCGCCGCTCCTCAACAGAGAATTTAGAGGCACAATGCGCCCATTCACTTTGGCACCGATGCAATGAAAGCCGATGTTCGAGTGGATCTCAAAAGCGTAGTCGACTGGTGTCGCGTCACGCGGGAGAATTTTCAGATCTCCCTTTGGAGTGAACACGTAGATCTCATCCTGGTACAGGTTGAGTTTGAAACTCTCCAGAAGTTCTTTCGGCGTGTCATCATTCTTCTGTTCGAAGATCTCCCGGACCCAATTCACCCATTGCTCGAGCTCCTTGTCGATGGAACTCTTGTTTTCTTTATACATCCAGTGAGCGGCCACACCCTTTTCCGCTACTTCGTGCATCCCGCGCGTCCGAATCTGCACTTCGACGAGTTTCCCACCAGGGCCAACGACGGTCGTGTGAATCGACTGATAGCCGTTCTTCTTCGGAATCGAGATATAGTCCTTAAACCGTTCAGGGATGGGTTTGTAGATCTCCGAAATGATACCGTAAACAAGAAAACAATCATTGTTGTCCTTCGTGTCCAGGATGAAACGAATCGCGAACAAATCGTAAATCTCATCCAGCGGCTTGCTCCGCTTCACCATTTTGTTGTAGATGCTGAAGAGATGTTTCGGACGCCCTTCCAGTTCGTACGTCATAGCCTCTTCTGCAAGCCGTTTCTCGATCGGTGACGTGAATTTCTTAATGTAATTCTCACGCTCGCGTCTTCGCGATTTCAGCTGCCGGGCTATCTGGTCGTATTCAGCACGATGCAAGAACTTGAACGATTGGTCCTCGAGTTCCCACTTGATCTTCGCCAAACCGAAACGATGCGCAAACGGCGCATAGATATCCAACGTTTCGCGCGCAAGCCGTTGTTGTTTCTCTAGGGGAAGGTACTCGAGCGTGCGCATGTTGTGCAAGCGATCAGCGAACTTGATGAGCATGACGCGAATGTCGTTTACCATCGACAACAAAAGCTTCCGGTAGCTCTCTGCCTGGGTGACCTCGTGACTCCGGAAAATGTCTGTGATCTTCGTCGCTCCATCCACGATATCCGCAACCGCGTCTCCGAATTCTGCACGGATGTCTTTCAGATCAAATGTCGTGTCTTCCACAACATCGTGAAGCAAAGCGCTGGCAACAGAAACGTCATCGAGCGGTATTTCCTTCGCAACAATCATCGCAACTTCATACGGATGATAGAAATACGGCTCACCCGAAGCCCGCAGATCATTCTTGTGGGCATTGAGGCTCAGGGTGAATGCTCGAATGATCAGGTCCTCGTCAACTGCCCTCAGGTTCTTCCGGCAGATGTTGAGCAGGTCATCAAGCTTGTTTTTAAATTGGGCATCAATCATGGTGCCATCGTCACTGCATTTCTACGTAAATTATATCCACCGGTATTCAATGTCAAGCAGGCCGTCACTCTTTGCCCGATGGTGTCTTGCTGCCTGCAAGCTTTCGGAGCATCTCTTCCGCTTTCTCAAACTTGTCTCTTGCACGACTCTGCAGATGCTTCGGGAAATCTGACTCATGGAACTTCACGATCTCCTTCAGAAGGTTCAGAGTCTCTGAAGAATCACGTAGTTCAGCTTTAACCTTCGCAAGATTCAGTCTGCAAACAATTTCATTGTAATGATTGTTGTCCTGCGACTGTACAATCGCATCCAGCAACTGCCGATACGCCGTTGCCGCGTCAAGCCACAGCTCCGATTTGTGACAGGCAGTGGCCAGTCCCCAAAGGAACGCCCGATTCTTCGGATAATGCTTCAATCCGTCCCGACAGCACGTCACCGCCTTGTCATACATTCCCGCGTCCGTGTAGATGGCGACAAGCATGTTAAGCGCTGTGAACTTGTTGTAGATCCCCTTGTCGACAGACTTCTTCAACAGTGCCAGCGCTTCAGGCCGATCATCGCCCACGAACGGGATCCAATTGAAGAATTCCGTCTTGCGGCTGCGCCAGTAGTAGAACGCTCCTATGCCAGCGTAGGCATCACCGAGGGTTGAATCCAGCTTCACAGCGTCCTTGAACGAGGAGACCGACGCAAATCCCCTTCGCGTTCCCCCAAACCAATCACCTCTATAAACTCTCGCATACGAATCAGAACCATCTGCCGTGCCTGAGAAGAAGTGTCCCCATATCCGATCACTTCCTGACTCAATCATGCTGTTTGCTTTCTTCTTGCCGATATCAATTAATGAATCGAATTTTGCGATATCGACTTCCATCTCATCGTCCATGGATCGAGCCAACGCAACTCCCGCTTGAAACACGTAACCTGCGGGATGCTCCGGGAATTCCCGAATAATGAGTTGAAATACCGAGTCTGCGGCGCTGTATTGTTCCTGCCATGTCAGGTCAATGCCTTGAAGAACCAGGGAATGCATCTTCGCGTCCGG
>JBGPAN010000340.1:0-4947 GCA_041480785.1 Bacteroidota bacterium
ATCTCGATGAAGAGAAGAAGGCGACGATGGTCAATAATCTCCTCGTTGCGCTCGTCTCTGAATCTCAGGCACAGCCGGTCATCAATACTGGCACACTCTATCAATGAGCGAGAAAAAGAAATTCCTGCTTCGGCTGGATAAGAGCCTCTACGCCGGCGTAGAAACGTGGGCGGGACATGATCTGCGCAGCGTCAATGCGCAGATCGAGTTCCTGCTCAGCGACGCATTGAGAAAAGCAGGAAGGCTGAAATCACAGGGTGAGAACGATGAGAGCGGTGCGAATGCTAGCCCTTCCGCCTCAGCTTCCTGAACAGGAACTCGGCACAACGGCAGACACTCGGCCAGACTCCCGTGACCGGTGATGCCTGACTGCTGTCTCGTCGTTAGCTACCTGCAGGATCGTGGCGGATG
Source organism: Bacteroidota bacterium (assembly GCA_041480785.1). GTDB lineage: Bacteria > Bacteroidota > Ignavibacteria > UBA10030 > UBA10030 > UBA9647. The sequence goes on from JBGPAN010000340.1 coordinate 412, forward strand.
GTTTTTCCAAAGGACAATATGCTATGAAGAACATCAGGTCCGTTGTTGATCATGAGCTCACCTGGTCTCAGCAGAGTGTGTTCAAGAATGAGTTTGAACTGCGCTTTGGCGGAGAGCTCGTCGCCAACCTTCGACTTCCGAAGATGATCGGCACGATGGGGGTGGCCGAAAGCGGCGACGGGAGCTGGACGTTTGAACGGATTGGATTCTGGAAGACGAAGACCATCGTGAAGGCAAGCGGATTAGCCGATGAATTGGGGAGCTACACCAGCAATACCTGGAAGGCTGGTGGTTTATTGCAGCTACCCAATGGGAAGAAGTTCACATTTTGGAGGAGCGGGTGGAAAGGGATCTCTGAATTCCGGACAGAAGAAGGAGAACCTCTCTTCCAGATTCGATATCGGTCCTCATTTCGCGTCTCTGGTTCGGTGAGGATAAACAGGAAAGCGCTTCAGATAACGGAGATGCCATGGATGGTTTTGTTCGGATTCTATCTGGGAGTCATGGCGCGCAAAGATGCCGCCCACCACGCTGCTGCCAGCTAATGAGTCAGGGCCACGGCAAAAGGCCGCTGTAAAGGCTGCTATGGCAGGCTTCCCTGAGCAGCAACAATGCCGACCCCTTTTTCGAATCTGTAGCCAACACGAGCCAATCCAGATTCAATCGCAGCCACTGTCGCTATCACGTCGCCTCCTGTCACCGCGCCCATGTGACCAACCCGGAAATACTGCTCGCGGATGGCCGGATGCAATCCGCCAGCCACGATCACGCCTGCCTCCTCGATGTATTTCAAAACACCCTTGTCGACACCTTGCGGATAGTATACACCGCTCAGAGTCGTCGCATAGTTTTCCGGCCGCACCGGTACTTGCTTCAAGGCGAGCGCACCCATAGCGGCTTTGAAAGCACCACTCAGTTTCTTGTGCCTTGCAAACCGAATTTCCATCCCCTCCGCAAGGATGCCTTTGAGACTGACGTGGAGCGCCCACATCAGATTGACGGCAGGCGTCGCGAAATAACTCGGCTTGCGTGCCTCGTACGCCTGCATTATCGGGAGCCATTCCGTCCAATCTGCATAGAAATTGCCGACGGGCTTCGTTCGCTTCTTGTAGGTTTCCATTGCTCTCGGTCCGACCATGACAATCGCGAGTCCCGGCGGCACGCCCAGTGCTTTTTGTGATGCCGTCAACGCAAGGTCTATTCCCCATTCATCCTGCCGCATTTCTTCGCCAGCCGTCGCACACACACCGTCGATGATGACAAGCACGCCATATTTGCGCCCGAGCGCTGCGAGATCTTTGACATTTGCTGCAACGGCCGTGGACGTGTCGACATGCGTGATTGTCATCAGTTTGGGCTTGATCGATTGGAGTGCAGATTCCACTTCGCTTACCGGTGGTGCGTCTCCAACAGTTCGTGCATGAACATGAGTGACGATCGCCCCATAGCGTTCAAGGATCTTCGCAAATCGGTCGCTGAAATAACCTGTGTTGACGACAAGTGCGTGATCTCCCGGTTCAACAAGATTCGCCGCTGCCATGTCCATAGCCAACGTGCCTGAGCCCGGCACGACGAACGGCTGCCCGCTCGAGGCAAGAAAGACCCTACGAAGATCCTCCAAGACCTGGCCAAAGACTTCAATGAAGTTGGGGGCAACATGACTTGTCGTTGGCATCCCCATGGCACGAAGCACGTCCGGAGTGAACTCGATCGGCCCCGGTATCATCAAGAGTTTTCTGTTTTTCATGAGGTGAGCTCCTTGGCGTTGCAGATATCTAAGGATTGAAAATACACACAGATTCAGTCAGCGTCAACAGAACACTTTCTTGCGGAAGGCCCCTGAAAATCGAAAAGCGCCGCCGCTTCCGGAAGCGCTTTGATTTGAGTCTGAAAGAAGCCTAGCTGATCATCGTCAATAGTTCCTTGTCAATCGCTTCCTTCAGGGCGTTTTTCGGCAAGGCGCCGACCGCCATCTTCGGTTGTCCGGATTTCGGCACTAGCAGAAGCGATGGGATGCTCCGAATCCCGAAAGCGCCCGCAAGTTCCTGCTCTTCGTCAGTGTTTACTTTGTAGAAATTCACCTTGCCGGCATATTCCTTCGAGAGTTCTTCGATCACGGGTCCGACGGCGCGGCACGGGCCACACCAGGGTGCCCAGAAGTCCACGACACATGGAAGTTCACCCTCATACTTCCATTCCTTGTTTGCCTCATAATCGTAGACCTTTTCGAAGAAAGATTTCTTCGAGAGATTCTCAGCCATGTTCTTCTCCATTGTAGTGGGTTTTGTTGATCATTACTTTTTCTGATAGGATGCATGATTTCGCCCAAGGATTCCAAGAATTCCTGCAGAACCCAGAAGAATTGAGCGCACACACTACTCGATAGACTTAAGGGTGGCAAGCAATTCTACCGAAGGGTCAAAGAGAAGCTTCCTTGGTGGGAAATCCAGTTTTTTGGAGAGGACAACACGATACGAACTTTCAGCGGGGACATCGACTGTCATGATTTGGCTGCTGCCATTCGTCGTCTGGATTTCAACTTTCAGTGGAAATCGATAGGGCGCAAATCGAGAACCTTGCTCGATCTCGACCGTCACACATCGTGTTTGCGCATCGTATTTCCAGCCAGCGGTAATTTCCGGAAATCCGGGACGACGGAGCCATTGGTCGAAGAACCACCGCAAGTTGGAATGGGCAAAACCGTCGAGGTCATCGCAAAGATCGTCGGACGCGGCGCTGGAGTGGCGATGATGCATGTAATACGACCTAATACCGCCAAAGAACAGGCTGTCACCGAGCATCGACCGAAGCATGTGGAGGATCCATGCCCCCTTTTGGTAGCTGTTCGTGTTCAGAAGCTTCATCAGTTCAGTCTGGAGTGTATCGATCACTGGTCTCTCGCGGACTTCTCTGGCATTCACAATTTCGTCGCGCAATTCCCTCATCCCTGTTCTGAACGCCGCTTCGCCTTCACTTTTCTCCATCCATAGTTTTTCAAAGTACGAAGCGAATCCTTCCGAAAGCCACAGGTGACCCCAACTCCGGGGCGTTACTGCATCGCCAAACCATTGATGGGCTGTTTCGTGCGCAATCAAACCGTACGTCACCCTATGACGACGGAACACATCATCTGCGTAGAAGATTGCGCTCGCATTCTCCATTCCACCGTATCGGGTCGAGCTTTGCAGGTGAGCAAGTTTCTCGTACGGAAATGGCGCGACGGTCCTCGAAAAAAACTCAACGATGTCACCCGCTCGCTCAAAGGGTCCGGGGAGATAGTCTGCCTGCTCGGGAAAAACATAGACGGATTGTTTGACCCCCGGAGGGAATTCACTCAAACCCGATGCGGTCACGCCGAGGTCATAGGAAACCAGTGGAGCTGCCGCAATGACCATCAAGTACGGAGGAATAGGCTTCGACATTCTCCATGTCGTCAGTCTTCTCTTCCCACCTACGGTCCCATCTCCGGAGCTTATGATTTTCTCTTCAATCAATTCTCCGTTCGCAACAACTGTTCGGTCAGTTGGCGCGATGACGTTCCAGGTCACCGAAGCTTTGTCAGCCGGATCGTCGACGGTCGGAAGCCAGAAGCGCGCTCTCGTAGGCCAGTTGTCGCCGAATGCGTACCAGCGCCCTTTGTTGTCCGTCCCGATGATGAGTCCATCTTTCACTTCTCCGGCGTAGTGGATATCAACGAGAAATGTATCAGCTGTCGGACGGGATCTTGGCCCAAGAAGAACGCGGAGAGTTGCGTTGTCTTTCTGAAATGCAGACGGTTTTGCATTCACCCAGACCGTATCCACCTGAAGGCCTACGAGGTCCAGGACGAGGTTATCGACAACCGATGATCTTCGGACAGTGATCAAGGCGTGTGCATCAATGTGCCGTCCGCTGTCGGGCAATAGGATCGTGAATTCGTAGTTGAGCACGTCAATGCCAGCTTGAAGGGCACGCTGCTGAGCTTCGACGTTACCAAGACCCGCTACGAGAGCTATGATGAGAAGAAGAGCTTTTCGCTTCACGATTTGCCGCAATCAGTTTCTCTGATAGAGTTTCTTTCCTGCTTGTTCGTATGGATCACCCGGCTTCCAAAACGGAGCAACAGGCATATCGCTGATGATGCGGGCAGAATGGACGAATGCCTTACAGAACTTGAGGAGATAGGAGAAGTTGAAGTTTTCGTCAGCCTGATCAGCGGCACGATGGTAGTACTTAAGGATTTCGGGTCCGAACGAATGGAATCCTTCGCTGAACGTAGGGGCAGGAACACCACGACCGGCAAATGAGGCATTGTCCGAGCGATTGAAGAGGTCTGTTTGCCCTGCGGGCCAGGGCATCGCCATCAAACCGTATCGTTCCGTCCCTTGCTTGATGGCGGATTCAGCGCTCGTCCTTTCGAGACCCACAACGGTGACTATCGTTGTGTCGTCATAACCTGCGCCGTCGATATTCAAGTCGAAAACAATCTTCCCCATGGGTACGGGCGGTTCAGCTGCGAGGTGTCTGCTACCGAGCATCCCAATCTCTTCCCCGGTC
>JBGPAN010000341.1:0-4942 GCA_041480785.1 Bacteroidota bacterium
CCGAACAGAACGCGTCGATCCGCGATCTCTCCCTGCACGAATGTCCAGGAAGCGCGGGCGAGCATGAAGCAGATCACCGCTGCAAACGAATCTGTCAGGACCTCGACAGCCGATCGCATGCGCTTCGAAAAGAACCGGCGCAACGCATCGATGTTGATGTGACGGTTCTCGCTCGTCGCAATCGCCGCGCCAAGGAATCCGAGCCACAGGAGCAAATGACGGAGAAATATATCCGCCCAGAGAATTCCAGAGGAGAACAAGTTGCGCAGTGCCACCTGCACGAATGCCATGACGACCATGACAAAGAGGAGGGTGATGAGAACATACCCTTCGAATCTCGTCAGCACTTTGTCGATACTCTTGAGAACGTTCATTTTATTGTCTTGTGCGCTATGCGATAGTCCACAACAGATTTTTCGACGCGATTCAGGAAGTCCTCACTGAATAGCTTGCCAACAAGGGCACGACGCGACCGGCTCCCCACCTCGATATAGTCCTGCAGCTCTTTTTCATTGGCAGTCAGAATAGTGATCCCTCGTTTCTTCAGTTCTGTAATCGAGTCTCTGTTGTCTTTTCGGCTGAGCTGCGTGAGTTTTGTAATATAGAGGCGTCCATTGCGAAGGAGAATCTCCTGCAGATCACTCGGGAGCTGGTCATAGTACTTTTTCGAAATCAGAACAGAACCCGCAGCGTCGGCCAGCGGAACGTCGACCATGTACTTTACTCTCGCATACCACTGGAGTGCGATTGCCGCGTACGGGGTCGTGTAGAATGCATCGATCAGTCCGGTTTGGAGAGATGTCATAACATCCACAAAAGAAAGGGGAATTGGATTCATGCCAAGGGTGCGAAATGCCGTCTCGGCAATCGGATCTCCCTCCCATGTCCACATTTTGAGCCCTTTCAAATCTTCGTTTTTTCGGATCGGAGTGGATGTGAAAACGTGGACAAATCCCACCTCCGCCCATCCCAAGAGGACATATCCGCCCTCCTCGAACGCCTGTTCGAACTCCTTGCCATAGTTCTTGTAGAGCATATCGACTTCGTCGTCATTGCGGACGAGGAATGGCGCGTCGAGAATCCGCACTTTCGGCGCAATTTCACCCATGCCCAAACCGGTGAAGCCACCACTATGAAGCTGGCCTACGCGGATCTTGCGGAGAACGCTTTTTTCGTCTCCCTGGACGCCTGCCGAGTAAATCTTGAATCCCATGCGCCCGCCGCTCTCCTTACGAATGGCCGCATCATATTCCTTCATGACGTTCATCCATGTGCTCCCCTCCGGAGCAATGGTGGCAAATTTGATAGTGTACTGCTGTGCAAAGACAGCGAGGGAGGTAAGAAGAAGCAACCCAACAAGATGACCTAGTCGTTTCACTGGTACTCCTTAAGTGGAAAGTGTTGGCAGAAGCCCGGACGAAAACTCAGTCTTTGTTCCGCTCTTTGAATCCCGCCTTTGAACGGAATCTCCCGCTTTAGGATCCTGAAGGTAGCGGGATCCTGGAAAACGGGACTGGACAGCGGGACCGCAAAGGCGTGAAAGCAATCATGTCACCCCGAGATGTTTCTGCTCGGGGTCTAAGAATGAGGTCCCGAACAAAAGCATTTCGGGACGAGAGTGTCTTCTGCCGCTTTACGGCATCCCGCTCTTCTTGATGGTATTGTAGTTGCAGGCGTGGCACGTCTTTAGAAGAGTTCGTTGATGTGTTCGCGGAGCAACTTCGCTTTTCTCTTGGCGACGGCATTCGAAAGACGGGCCTCCGGCAGTATGTCGGTGGAGGCATCGTCGACCTTCTTGAGCAGCGTTTCAAACAACCCTTGATCCTGAATCTGGACCGCGTAGGTCTTGGCGTAGTACACGTACGTCAGGAGAAATTTCCCATTGGTCAATTCTACTGCGCGATCGAAATACTCCTTTGCCCGTTCCGGCTTTCCCCCCATCATTTTCGGCATGCTCCCTTCGATACTTCCAAGGAAAAGGTACGGGCCGCCGTAGTAAAACGTCGAGTCGAGTTGACGGACATACTCCATCATCGCCAACACCTTGGGTAGATCCGCGAGAGCTCCAACATCTGACCGGGTGATATTGATATAACTCCCCCATCCAAACGCCGTCCAGAACAACGCCGGCACATCGTTCTTTGAAAATGTCTCTAATGAGAACTGAAACGTGGTGACGTCTTTGTCCAGCGCATCTCTGAATGCCGCGTTCTGCATCAGAACTCTCATACCGTAATCGCGTGCGCGCAAATAGAAAACGCGCGCCCGTTCGACGCTGTCGTCCTCGGCAAACGCCAGAGCGAAGGCATTGAATCCCTGAGAAGCCATCAACAGGAGTTTCTTGTTTTCCGGATCCCCTTTGATCAGCGCTTCAACGAGCTTGAGATTGGAACCGAGGGCGCTTTCTGCGAGCTTCAGATCACCTTCCTCGTTGAAAGTCTCAAGTCCAAAATCCATGATGTCACCCATTGTCCGGATGGCCATCGTTTGTATACAACCCTGAAGCAGTATAGCCACAAAGAGGAGCGGGAGTTTTTTCATTGAGGATTTCCCAGTGTTCGAGAGAGGTCGGCGATCGTCACTGTGCCCCATCTCACAATCGATATCCTTGAGAGGTGCGAAATTGTTGGAAAATATACTGAAAAAAGGCCAAGTTTCAAATCGAGATCTCTTTTTCTGCGAAGGGACCAAGGGTGAACACAATTCCGGAAAGAGATTTGATAGTGTTCGGAATAAAAACTACCTTTTCAACGGTTACTCTAACCCAGTTGCGTGTGTACTTCTCCCTTCCAGAACGCGTAACTACCAGGCACTCAATTTTCCATGCGCATACTCCTCGTCGAAGATGAAGCCAAGGTCGCTCGCTTCATCAAAGAAGGACTGACCGCTGAAGGATACGAAGTCGAGATCGCTGCCGACGGCAAGTTGGGCGAGAAAAAGGCGCGCGACGGCGACTTCAATCTCATTCTGCTCGATGTCCTTTTGCCGAAGAAGAACGGATTCGATGTTCTTCACTCGCTTCGTGCGGACGGCATCCGCACCCCGATTCTCATGCTGACAGCAAGAAGTGGAACAGAAGATATTGTCCAAGGGCTTGACCATGGTGCCGACGACTACCTCACCAAGCCGTTCGCGTTCAATGAACTGCTCGCGAGAATTCGTTCTCTGCTTCGCCGCGATCGTCAGAGCCAGACAACGTTCCGTCTCGCTGACCTCCAGCTCAATACCCTTTCGCGTAGGGCAACCCGCTCCGGATCACTCATTGACCTTACTGCACGCGAATATGCGTTGCTGGAATACCTGATGCGCAACTCGCACAAGCTCGTCTCCCGACAACAGCTGGCAAAAGAAGTCTGGGGATTCAGCTTCGACCCCGGGACAAACATCATCGATGTCTACATCAATCATTTGCGCAAAAAAATCGACCAGGGATTCGAGATCAAGCTTCTCCATACGCAACGCGGAAAAGGATACTACATTTCGGATAAAGAACCCGCCAGAGGTTCGGCCAAATGAAGCTGTTCCATTCAATGCGTACAAAGCTGACGCTGTGGTACACAGCACTCCTGGGCATCATGCTTCTCAGTTTCGGCGGTATCTCCTACATCTTCACGAAATCCACACTTTCTGACAATCTCGACCGCTCGCTCCACAGCGAAGTGACGTGGGTCAATGGGTTCATTGAGCCAAAAGCGAAGAAAGTCCGCCTGAAGCGATCTGCATTGCTCGAACTCCAACAACTCAAGAAGTCAGCCCCTGCTCCTGAAGAAACCGAACAGATTTCCACTGACTCCGCGGCAGTCGATGAAATCTGGAATCAGATCTATCAGCATACCATCCTGAGTCCCCGCCGGCAGTACATTCAGATTCTCGACCGGAACGGAGACCTGTTGTACCGCTCGCCAAGCCTCGGCAAACAATCCCTTCAGTTCACGGACATTCCGTACGGTTGGATCAAACTGGTGACAACGCACAACGATGAGGGTCGTGAGCTGCGCATTGCCTCGACGCAGAACGACTACGTGAAGATCCTCGTTGCCTATCCGCTGGAAGAATTGAATGAGGTCCTCGACGGAATCTTCTCGATTTTTCTGATCCTCGCACCGGTGGCCCTGCTGATTTCCGTCATCGGCGGGTGGTTTCTTGCACACCGATCGCTCAAACCCGTGGATACGATCACGAAGACTGCACGCGAGATCAGCGCGCAGAATTTGAACCAGCGGTTGCCGACACAGGCGGTTGACGACGAGCTCGGACGATTGACGGCAACATTCAACGACATGATCGGACGTCTGCAGGAATCGTTTGTCCAGATTCAGCAATTCTCCGCCGACGCGTCGCATGAACTTCGTACACCATTGACCATCATGCGGGGAGAAATCGAGGTTGCGCTCCGCCGCAAACGCCTCCCGGCCCCAACGCGTGAGCTCCTCACAAGCGTGCATGACGAGCTCGTCAGGCTTTCCTCAATCGTAGAGAGCCTAATGATTCTTATCAAGACCGAATCGGGCCGCTTGGCCTTCCAGTTCAGCAACATCGCTCTTGATGAGATGGTTCGTGGATTGACGGAAGATGCTCGGGTCCTCGCCTCAAAGAAGAAGATCACTGTTGAGACCCTGCGGATCGATCCTGTGACCATTCGGGGTGATGCAGCGCGCCTGAGACAGTTGTTTCTCAACTTGATCGAGAACGCGGTCAAGTATACTCCTCAGCGCGGAACAGTCACCTTCACCCTGACGCGTGAAAACGATCAGGCAATCGTAAGCATAGGCGACACAGGCATCGGAATACCGAAGAAAGATTTGCAGAAGGTGTTCGATCGTTTCTACCGTGTGAAGTCTGATGGCAGTGGAAGCGGACTCGGGTTGGCGATCGCCAAATGGATTGCCGAGGCGCACCATGGTTCCATTCAGGTTTCGAGCCGCGAGAAAAAGGGCAGCAC
>JBGPAN010000342.1:0-4942 GCA_041480785.1 Bacteroidota bacterium
AGTCTCCCCTTCCTCGAGGCGATCCGTCAATTCACGCTGACTCGCGGTCATCGGAACGTGATGAACATCCATGTGACATTGGTACCATACATCCGCTCGGCCGGGGAACTGAAGACGAAGCCTACGCAGCACAGTGTCAAGACGCTGCTGGAGATCGGACTTCAGCCGGACATCCTCATTTGCCGATCGGAGAAGCACCTCAGCCGAGAACTGCGCGAAAAAATCGCCCTGTTCTGCAACGTGAAGACCGATTCCGTCATCGAGGGGCGGGATGTGCAGTCCATCTACGAAGTTCCCCTTGTGTTTGAGAAGGAACGGCTCCCGCATATCGTTATCGAGAAACTGAATCTGAAATGCGGTGCTCCGGATCTCCGACGCTGGACGCGTTTCGTGAACCACATCAAACATCCAAACGGCAAAGTCACGATCGCTGTTTGCGGAAAGTATACTGATTTGCTGGATGCTTACAAAAGCATCACGGAAGCGTTCATGCATGCCGGAGCCGACAATGATGTTAAGGTGGAAATCCGATGGATCAAAGCAGAAGACATCGAGCACGAAGGGGCGGTGCGCTTTCTCAGCGATGTCGCAGGTCTCCTGGTACCGGGAGGGTTCGGTGAACGAGGGATCGAAGGGAAAATTGAGGCGATCCGCTACGTGCGTGAACACAACATCCCGTTTCTCGGGATCTGCCTCGGCCTTCAGTGTGCCGTCATCGAGTTTGCCCGCCATGTCTGCGGATTGAAAGGGGCGCACAGCACGGAATTCAAAAAGACGAAGAACAACGTCATCGACCTGATGATGGACCAGAAGGGGGTCAAGAACATGGGAGGGACGATGAGGCTTGGCGCCTACCCGTGTATCCTCGCTAAAGGAAGCAAAGCGTTCAAGGCGTATCGCAAAGATCTGATCTCGGAGCGGCATCGTCATCGCTACGAGGTCAACAACAAGTTCCGGAAGAAACTGAGTGAAGGGGGAATGATGTTCAGCGGCGTGTCGCCCGACAACTCCCTTGTTGAAATCATCGAGCTTGCCGGCCATCCCTGGTTCGTCGCGGGGCAATTCCACCCCGAACTCAAGTCGCGAGCGATCAATCCTCACCCGCTGTTCAGAGACTTCGTCAAAGCGGCCAAGGACTACAAGCAGGAGCCGATCAGTTGACGTGACAAACGACGTGGTCTTGTGATGATGGAACAAAAAAACCCCGCTTCAAGCGGGGTTTTATTTTTTTACGAGAACCGGAATGTCCAAACTACTTTGTCTTCTTCTTTCGTACAGTTGCCTTTGGAGGCGATAATTCAGATTCGGCGTGTTTGATCTTTGCTTCAAGGTCGGCGACCGACGCGGACAATTGATGGAAGAGTCTTTCCTCCAATTCCTTTCGTTGTTGCTGGATTTGTTTGAGCAGCGCGTACATCAACATGCTGGCAATAATGATAATGCCAAGCATGACATAGATCAGGATCATCTTTGCGTCAAGGTTTCTCCTGAGAAGTTCGGCATTGTAGACCACGATGAACTGCAGGCTATCAACGCGTTTCGCCATCTCTTGCACGGCCGAAAACCTTATCCCCGCCGTCGAATCCTTCTGATTGAGACTAGCATGAGTTGTCGTCTGCCCCGATACGTTGATCGTAAACATGACGCCGAGGAGCAGCACGAACGTGATAGCTTGATATGGCTTGAGGTGACTCATAAGTGCCTCCGGTGCGGTGAGAGGTGACGAGGACCATTTCCAGCGCTTCCCAAATTAGACACTTGGGAGAGGAAAGTCAACCCCCGTTTTCCCGATCACCGGAACGTTGAATTTCAGTGCGTCTTTGGCTATCTTTTGGCCGCACCTGATTGCCCGCGCCTCAACCCTCAATGAAAGAGGAACCCCATGCGATTGCTCCTGCTTACCAGCACACTCCTGACCGTGACCATTGCCCTGAGTCAATCCCAAATTGCCGATATCGTTTTTGTAAATGGAAAAATATGGACTGTTGACAAAGCGAAGCCGGAGGCAGAAGCTGTTGCTGTCCTAGGTGGACGAATTCTCTCCGTCGGTTCAACTGCGGACGTGAAGAAATGTATCGGCGCCAAAACGAAAGTGATCGATCTGAAGGGGAAGCGCATGCTTCCCGGATTCATCGACAACCACACTCATTTCATGAGCGGTGGTTTTCAACTTCAGAGTGTTGATCTCCGCTACGCGAAGAGTGAAGCGGAGTTTGCGAACCTGATCAGGCAGCGGGCGGAGATGCATCCTGATCGGTGGATCACAGGAGGAGATTGGGACCATGACAACTGGCCCGGCGGCAACCTCCCGGTGAAAGAACTTATTGATCAGTACACGATGTCCACACCCGTCTTCGTCAACCGATATGACGGTCACATGGCTCTTGCAAATTCGAAGGCGTTGAAGCTCGCGGGCGTCGACAAAAATACGCCTGATCCTCGGGGTGGCACCATCGTTCGCGACAAGAAAACCGGTGAGCCTACAGGTGTGCTCAAGGACGCCGCAATGAGTCTCGTCTACGCCAAAATACCCGACCCGAGTGAGCAGGAGATGATCGAGGCGGCAAGACTCGCGCTCGCCGAAGCGCGCAAATGCGGAGTCACGAGCATAGAGGACGTGTCGTCGGGGACGGACGTGCGCATCTATCAATTGCTGAGAGACAAAGGAGAACTCACCTCCCGGTTCCACTGTCGGCTGCCTCTCAGCCAGTGGCAACATCTGGCTGCCACGGGCATCAGAGTTCCCTTCGGCGATGAATGGGTGCGGCTCGGATCAATGAAGGAATTTGTCGATGGATCGCTTGGCTCATCGACGGCGCTTTTTTTTGAGCCCTTCACGTCCGATCCCGGAACCCGTGGACTTGCCATGGATGTTGTAATCGACGGCAACCTCGAACGGTGGTCGTTGGCTGCTGATCGCGCCGGCCTTCAGCTTTCCATTCATGCCATCGGCGATAGCGCCAATAGTCTGACGCTGGATCTTTTCGAGAAAATCACGAAGTCCAATCCACCATGGGACCGGAGATTCCGGATCGAGCATGCACAGCACATTCATCCGAAGGATTTCCAGCGGTTCGCGAAACTTGGAGTGATCGCATCGGTTCAACCGTACCACGCGATTGACGACGGACGGTGGGCAGAAAAGCGCATCGGACATGATCGCTGCAAGACGACATATCCGTTCAGGACATTTCTCGACAACGGAGTGAAGATGTGCTTTGGCAGCGACTGGACCGTCGGTCCGTTGAGTCCGATTCTCGGTATCTATGCCGCCGTGACGCGCCGGACCACCGATGGAGCAAATCCAAATGGCTGGTTCCCCGAGCAGAAGATCACCGTGAAGGAAGCGATCGAGGCGTACACCATCAATTGCGCGTACGCAGTCTTCGAAGAAAACGAAAAAGGATCTATCGCCGCCGGCAAGATGGCGGATCTTGTTGTCCTCACAGAGGACATTCTTTCCATCGATCCGGTGAAGATCGAAACAGTAGGTGTAGGAATGACGGTGGTCGGTGGGAAAATCGTGCACACCCAATAGCCTTCCGTTGTTCAAATTCAATGTCGATTGGTGAGCGTGGGATGAAGATCAAACTATTCGAACTGGCGGCCCGATACCGGAAGGGAATCCTTATCGCTCTTTCTCTGGTCGTTCTCGAACAGCTTGCCTGGATCATCGAACCGGCAATCTTCGGTAAAGTGATCGATGCGCTCATCGAACGGGCGACCGCCGACGGTCCCGGCCTGAAATCGCTTGATGTGTTCCCGTTGTTCCTTTGGATTCTCGTCTTTTTGATCAACTCCGGAACAGGAGTGGTACGTCGTGTCGTCGACGAGCGGATCTATCTTCGCATTTATTCAGAGATAGCCACGGGGATCGCCTCCGGCGGCCAGAAGAGAAAGCATGCGGTCTCCAAGACGGTCGCGCGGGCACAGCTCTCAGAGCAATACATCAGCTTTCTGCAGTACAGCATGCCTGAGATTATCGATCAGATTATTTCGATCGGGGGCGCCGTGATTGCACTCGCGGTGTTCGACTGGCGAATTTCGGTGGCGTGCCTGACAATCGTGTTCCCTCTGGTGCAAATCACTCGCATCTACAGTAGAAAAGTCAGCGCCCTGCAAAAAGAGTATCATGACAACTACGAAACGACGTTTGACGTTTTCGCCCGTCAAAGCCAGGATGAGGTAAAGGCATTCTACGGCAGGGCAACGGTTCTCAAGCAGAAGATCGCAAACTGGGGAGCGCTGAATTTTGGAGTCATGCGGTTCGCCCTGTTGTTCATTTTCATCGCCGTCCTCTACATCGCGATTGACTTGGACGATTTCAGCACGGGGGCAATCTATTCCATTGTTGCATATATCTGGACATTCATCACGACATCGGAATACATTCCACAGCTGATGGAGAATTGGACGTCGCTGGAAGATATCTCGCAACGACTCAAAGACAGCACGGATGAACCGCAAGCAGAGAAGGCGCCTCCGTCTCCCAAATTGACCTGACAGAAGCATTTTGGACACGTGAACCGAAAACCCACATCCAATTCTTCGAGCAAGTCTCCTCAGACGGGGTCGCCTCTTCAATATGTGAAGGGAATCGGGCCAAAACGGACTGCCGCCCTTGAGGAGATCGGTGTCCATTCCATTCGGGACCTCCTGCACTATTTCCCCTTCGACTATCTCGATCGAAGCAGCATCGTCAAAATCCGGGACCTCAGAAAGTATATCGATGCCGAGAAACCCGTCACTGTGATTGGAGAGGTCTTTCGACAGGAACTTCGCCGATCGCGTCGGTCAAACCGCCTGGTATTCTTCCTGACACTCAAGGATGAAACGGGAACTGTGACATGCGTTTTCTTCCAGGGTGTGCAATGGTACAAAGATGCGTTCGAGCAGGGGGAGTTGCTCGCTGTCTCCGCCTATCCCGACTTCGACAAGCTCG
>JBGPAN010000343.1:0-4922 GCA_041480785.1 Bacteroidota bacterium
GGAAAGTCTCCAACGGGAAGTTGAATATCAAGGGAGAAGTCCTTGGACGCGTTGTCACGCTTTCGAGCGTGATGTCAAAGTATTCTCCACCGAAAGACGGCAGCAACGATAAGCCCCTCGCCAATCTCGTGACGGAAAGTTGGCGGCTCGCAGATTCGCTGTATCCGTCTGTCCAATTTGGGAAGTATGATGCGTTTATTATTTTCCATGCCGGCATTGGGAGAGATATCAATGTTGTGTCACTTCTCGGCTATGATCCTGCGCCGTTCGATATTCCGTCGATTACCTTCAATCTCTCGACCCTCCGCAAGTATCTCGGCGAAGCGAACTTTGCCGGCATTGCCGTCAACAAAGGTTCCTATCGAATTACCAATTCGCTCATCCTTCCTGAAACAGAGTCACGGGTTTTTACATCAGGGCTCTCTGCCGACACGATTCAGGAAAGCATCAATGGACTGCTCGCGAATTCGTTCGGAAGCTTCCTTGGATTACCTGACCTTTTTGACACGAAAACCGGATTGACGGGAATCGGTGATTTCGGATTGATGGATCCCCCGGGAAATCTGAGTTTCTACTCAGGCTTGTTTCCTCCGGAGCCATCTGCCTGGGAGAAAATCTATCTTGGATGGGTGACTCCCATTACGTTGTCCTCCGGAACATCCACCATCTCGTTGCCAGCTGTCGGGCTGAAAACAGGGCGGGACACCGTTTACAAAATTCCGATCACCGACCGCGAGTATTTTCTGATTGAAAACCGAAGCCGTGATCCGTACCAGAACGGACAGCGACTGACGCTGCGGAAAGGAAATTCGATCTTCATGCGATCGTTCGCGACGGACAGCAACGGGTTCAACTACGCAGACGTGAGTTCCATCTCCGGCTCCGTCATTGACGTCGAGGATTTCGATTGGGCGCTTCCGGGATATGCACTTCAAAGCGATACGCTACGCGGAGGCGGCGTTCTCATTTGGCACATCGACGAAGATGTCATTGCCCGTGGGTTGGCGGACAATACGGTGAACGCTGATCCCGCTCACCGCGGCGTTTCGCTCGAAGAAGCCGACGGCTCGCAGGACATCGGTCGTGTCTACAATCAGTTCTCTGATGCGGGGGCCGGGACAGAACTCGGATGGCCGCTCGATTTCTGGTTTGCGGAAAATACGGTCAGATATGTTGTCGGCACGGATACGCTGAATTTCTATAAGAATGTCTTTGATAAAGACTCGAATCCAAACAGCAGGAGCTACAGCGGAGCGATGAGCCTTGTGACGGTGCGCGGATTCAGCAAACGGTTGCAGCGCATGACTGCCACGGTTGTGATCGGCGACAATCAGGCGAAAAGAATCCCGGCATTCTCGAGAAGACTTTCGATGAGAAGTGCTGTGACCCCCCCCAGCGTCGTCTCCTCAACAGTCCTCGCCGGGCTTGACGGCAACGTGCTTGCATTCAGGACTGATGGCAGCAGCAAGACAAAAGACACGACCGGTCTCTTGTTTCCAAAGGGAGGTGGATTCTCTCTCGCGGCGACAGAGCTCAGTAGCTTGACAGTCATCGCCGGGTCCCAGGACAGCACACTCTACATCCTGAACGCGTATTCGAAGAACGCAGACGCACTTATCGACAGCGTCAGAAGCCTGACTCTTCCTCTCGGGGACCGGATCACGACTCCTGCAGTGTTTGTCGATCTCAGCATCGTACCTTCGATTGTCGTCGGAAGCAGCCGCGGAACTGTCTGGTCGTACTCTTATACCGGAATTCTGCAAAACAAGATCGTCGTTTCTTCGAGCCCCATCAGCTCGCTTGCGCAACTTCCGTCACCGTCGTTGTCGAAACCAGCCGTTTTGTTCTTCACGTGCGGAGGTCGTCTCTACAGCGAACAAAACTCCGTCGTTTTGGGGGACTCGACTCTGTCCTGGATCGCTGTCAGTGTGCCGAGCCGGTTGGGAGATCTCATTGTGGTCGCGCAACTGGGCGGAAGGAGAATGCTTGCGTTCAACCGCACTCTGACAGAGAAGCTCTTCGAGTCAAGCGTGGCCAGTGGTTCCATTATGGATCTCCTCTCGACAGATATCGATGGTGATGGAGAGAAGGATATCGTGTTCGTGGTGGCAGATCGGATCTACGCACTGAATCGTCTCGGTGCGTCACTCGCCGGATTCCCTATCTCCGCGCCACCCGCGAAAACATTCGCCGGTAACGTGTTGGTGGGAGACGTGAACGGGGACAAGGCTCCGGAGATTCTCGTGGCGCTCACCACCGGTGACGTCATGGCGTATGACAGAAATGGGCGCGCAGTCGACGGTTTTCCCGTTCAATGTACACCGGTGGGGCAAACATCGCTTGCAGGATTTCCGAGTTCCGCCGGCAATATTGGAATAGTGGGAATGACAACCTCAGGCGTACTTCAGGCATTTGAAATCAACAAGCCGTACAGTTCGCAGTATTTCGCCTGGTCCCAGTACCTCAAAGACGCTCGACATTCAAACTACGACCCTGTTTTCGGTCCAGCGAACACTCCTCCGACGGACTATTTGCCTTCGGATCGAGTCTACAATTGGCCCAATCCCGTTCGCGGGTCGTCGACACAAATCCGTTTCTACACTCCAGAGGATGCGTCCATCTCCATCAAAATCTTCGATCTGGTGGGAATGAAGATTGCAGAGCTTCATGGCCAGTCAAAAGCCGGTCTGGACGGAGAAGTGACGTGGGATGTTTCGGGCATCCAAAGTGGTGTATACCTGGCCCGTCTCGAAGCGACGGGGGGGAGTGGCAGCCACGTGGCAATCATCAAGATAGCGATTGTAAAGTGAGGATTTGGACTGTGAGGGTATTCTCACTTCGATTGATGTTGGTACTGCTCTTAGGGAGCGTGCCGGGGTGCGAGCGGGAACTGCCATTTCAAACCTCTCCCGAAAAGCCGATCGTCGGCTATCAGATTGAAGGATATGTTATGGATCGTCTCGGGACTCCGCTCAAGGGAGTGCGGGTGGGAGTGTGGTATGACTACGAATTCGTCGATACAGTCCAGGTGCCGTCCGCTAATTTTTTTGTAGATGATCCGACGAAGAATGTCCTCATTCGAGTGCTCGACCGCAATCAAAAGGTCAGAGCGATTCTGTTCGAAGGACTCTCGGCTGTTGGCCGCTTGAATTTCGAATGGAACAAGCGTGATTCACACGGCATTCCTGTGCCAAGCGGAGTTTACACGGTGGACTTCAGCATGAACGGTGTGTCACGGGCGTCGTACACTGTTGTCGTTGACGGTGCCGTTACTGCCGTGACAGACACTTTGGGTTACTACATGATTCCAGACGAGAATCTTCCTGTTGGATTCTATCCCGTTCCGCGCACTCTCGACTTGGATCCTTCCTCCTATGGGAGCTATCGTATTACGCCGCTGGTATACCTCGAGCTCTATCTCGACATTCCTCGCGGAACATCGTTCACGCTCACCAAAGATCAGGTCACGCGTCATGATTTTGTTATCTAAATGCACTCTGTGAAGAAACTTCTTCTGTCCATACTGTTCGTTCTGATTCCTCTTTGTATCGCGATTGCTCAGGACGATGACTTTCCGCGTCCGGATTTGAATTGGAAAACAATCGAGTCAGCTCATTTTCTCGCTCACTTTCACTCCGGAGCCGAACGATCCGCCCGCGAGATCGCGAACATTGCAGAAGGTGTGTATGGTCCGATCACGCAGATGTATCAGCACGAGCCTGACAGCAAAGTAAGCCTCGTGATCCGTGACCACGACGACTATTCCAACGGTGCTGCCTACTTCTATGATAACAAGATTGAACTGTGGGCGCCGGCTCTCGATTTCGAGCTTCGCGGTACTCATCCCTGGATTCGCGACGTCGTTTCGCACGAGTTCACACACATTGTTCAGATTCAGACAGCGATGAAGTTAGGACGCACATTCCCCGCAGTGTACTTCCAGTGGTTGGGATATGAATCAGAACGTCGCCCGGATGTGCTGTACGGATATCCGAATGCGATCGTTTCATATCCGTTATCCGCCTTTGTGGTTCCTGCTTGGTTTGCGGAAGGCGTTGCGCAGTACAACCACCCAAGTTTCACCTATGACTACTGGGATTCGCATCGGGACATGATCCTGAGAATGTACATGCTCGATGGCAATCCGCTGACGTGGGACGAGATGGCCGTCTTTGGAAAGAACAGCCTCGGCAACGAATCTTCGTACAACGCAGGATTTTCCATCGTCTCATACATTGCCGAAACCTATGGCGCTGAGAAACTGAAAGACATCTCCAAAGCGCTTAGTAGCCTGCCCCGCGTGACGATTGATGGTGCCATCTCAACCGCACTTGGGATCTCCGGAGAAGAATTGTACGAGCGATGGAAGAAGGCGAAGATCGAGCAATACAAGAATATTGGAAGCCAGATTGCTCCGGCCCGCGTTGAAGGCGAAGTGATCCAGAAGGAGGGGTTTGGCAACTCGTTTCCTGTGTTCACTCCGGACGGGAAAAAACTAGCCTATATATCTAATAAAGGCCAGGATTATTGGGGTCTCAGTTCGGTTTATCTCTACGACCTTGAAACAAAAACATCGACCGGAATCGATCTCATCGCGCGTTCAACGTTGTCCTTTTCTCCTGACGGACGTTATCTCTATTACTCCAAGCTCAGCCGCAAGAACGGATTTTGGGCGAAACTGTATGATCTGTATCGGTATGATATGGAGACGCAGAAGGATGAGCGTCTCACACACGGGCTGCGAGCGTGGAATCCGAAGCTATCAGCGGATGGAAAGAAAATCGTGTTCGCTTATGGCAGTGACGGCACGGTGAATCTCGGAATCTGTGATGCTGATGGGAAGAATGTTCACCAGGTGACGAAGTTTGTCAACGGCGAGCAGGTGTATACGCCAGAGTGGTCACCCGACGGTTCGGTGATTA
>JBGPAN010000344.1:0-4907 GCA_041480785.1 Bacteroidota bacterium
CAAATCTCTTTGCGGGGACTCAGGGTGGCGTGTTTCTTTCGACAAACAGCGGCGCGAGCTGGACACAAGCCGGGATGACAAGTAGCAATATCGTATCTCTCGCCGTGAGCGGCACGAATCTCTTCGCGGGGACTCAGTGGGGAGGCGTGTTTCTTTCCACTAACAACGGCGCAATCTGGACGGCGGTCAACATGGGCTTAACGAGATACAATGGTATCTTGCTTGCCGTCAGCGGCACAAATCTCTTTGCAGGGAGTGATAGTGGAGGCGTGTTTCTTTCCTCTAACAACGGCACGAGCTGGATCAATGCCGGCTTCACAACTACTCCTGTCTATGCGATTGCTGTGAGCGGCGCGAATCTATTCGTGGGGACTCAAGGTGGTGTTTTCCTTTCCACCAACAATGGAATGAGTTGGGCTAAGACTGGTTCACTGGCTGCCTCGGCGTTTGCTGTCAGTGGCACGAAGCTCTTTGCCGGGACTTATAGCGATGTTTTTCTTTCATCTGACAACGGCACGAGTTGGGTCAGTACCGGGTTAACCACCACTGGCGTCCATGCTCTTGCTGTGAGCGGTGAGAATCTGTTCGTAGGGACCCAGGGTGGCGGTGTGTTTCGAAGATCCTTGAGTGATTGGATGACCCCCCTCACCCCTGCAAACGGGTTCGGAGGTATCACGCCTCCCGCCACCTTCAAATGGAAAACGAATTCTCAAGCATTAGCCTATTCTTTTCAGATTTCCACCGACGGTAGTTTCTTAAATCTTGTCGTCAATCAATATACGACTGACACAACCTACACTGTCTCCAACCTCCAGCTTGCTACCGTTTATTACTGGCGGGTGAGGGCTGAGAATGCAACGTGGGCATCAGAATGGGGATCCGGCAGTTTTACCACGAAACTGACGACTGCTCCTCAATTGTCAAGCCCTAGTTCAGGCGCAACTCTAGTGAGTGTCACACCAACACTCAGTTGGAATCCCATCGTCTCAACGGCATCTTATACCCTACAAGTATCGACTCGGTTGGCTTTTGATACTCAGATATTCGCGATAGATACAACGACGACAAGCGTTGTCCTGTCTCAACTCCAGCGCTCAACAACATACTATTGGCGTGTCAGAGCAAAAACAGTTGGAGACACAACTGCTTGGTCATCTGTCAGCAGCTTCACGACGCTCCCTAATGCGCCGAACAAGATCACGCTTGTCTACCCCGATTCAAGCAAACAGGACGCCTATCAAAATGACTGGCTGACTTGGCAAGGAGACAATATAGCAACAACCTACCTTATTCATATTTCTCAGAGTCCGTTATTCATCTCTATCCCCTTCGATAGTGCAACTGTGAAGATTGCTGGTTACAGGAACGCGAACAAGGTGTTCACATCTGGCTCGACCTATTTCTGGCGGGTGAGAGGGACAAACGTAGCAGGGGACGGACCGTTTTCCTCTGTGTGGTCATTCAAGGTTGGTAATGCTCTTAGAGTCGCCGTCACATCCTACTCAGCATCGACCTTCGCCTTTGGTGAGGTCAAACTCGGCCAATATACCGACACGACGGTCACCATCAGCAACACGGGGAACGACACATTGAAGATTACGAACATCTCGTCGTCTAATGCGGCCTTCAGCGTCAGACCTACGAACAAGAATGTTCCGCCAGGACAATCGTTTGTTGATACGATTCGTTTTGTTCCGACAACAATTGGCGTGGGAACATCAAGTGTAATCATTAGCAGCAATTCGTCAACGGGCTTAGATACAATCAAGGTGTCCGGATTTGGGTATGGACAGGGAGTCGCCTCGATTAATGTCGCAAACGTAGTGCTGGCTAACACAAGAATCGGTCAATACGGGGACACGACGGTCACAATCAACAACACAGGGAATGACACGTTAAAGATCGCAAGTGTCATATCATCCAATCCTGTTTTTTCTGTCAGGACTTCCAGCCGAATGCTTTCGCCCACTCAAAACCTCGTAGACACTATTCGGTACACACCGACGGCGATCGGGGCAGCGAATGCGAGCATAGTTGTCATTAGCAATTCGCCGACTTCTCCCGATACGATCAAGGTCTCTGGTCTCGGATACGGGCAGAGTGTTCTTTCGCTGAGTGCTTCAGCGATATCATTCGGCAATGTGAAAGTAGGTCAAATCAAAGACACTGTGGTTACTATCTCGAACAATGGTAATGATACGTTGAAGATCAGCAGCATCTCATCATCGGTCAGCGCATTCAGTGCACGCCCGACGGTGAGGAACACCCCTCTAGGGCAGTCGTTCGCTGACACGATACGGTATACGCCGAGCGTGATTGGGACTACGAGCGGAAGAATACTGATAGCGAGCAACGCTGCGACAAGTCCGGATACGGTGTATGTGAGTGGGACGGGAGTCGGTGTCTCGATATCTGGGGCCGTGCGCTATGGGAACTCGGGAGGCTCTCCAATCCGAGGTGTAAACATTACGCTTGCTCCTCTGCCGTCTGGAAATCAAACAGTCTCAGCGAGCGACAGCTCAGGCGCCTACCTGTTCACGGCGGTCCTTCCTGGGAACTATTCGCTAACCGCGAATAAGTTGGGTGAGTTCCCCGCTGCATATGTGAATGCCGCTGATGCCTTAAAGGCCGCGTTATTTTTCATTGACAGCACAACGCATCCCCTTACCCTTGCGCAACGCAGCGCAGCGGATGTCAACGGAGATGGGACTATTAACTCAGGGGATGCTCTACAGATCGTGCTTCGCTACGTCGAAAGGCTTACATCATTTTTGAAAGGTGACTGGGTATTCGCTCCAGCGTCGTCCAACATCAGCGTCGGCAACCAAAATGTTACAGACGATGTGATTGGCCTTGCAGTTGGTGATGTAAACGGTGATGCTCAACCAGATGGTTCCTATTTCGCGAAGGCCAACAGAACACTGTTTGTCGTAGCAGAAGCTGCGCCAGCGTTGAAGGTAAGCATGAATGATATGTTCGAAATTCCCGTTCGAGTGAAAGCAGCGACAAGCATCGGCTCCATGTCGATGGCATTCCAATATCCGACTGAGTCCGCTACGTTCCTTGGTGTCCGCGGTCCGGAAGGTATGGTGAGCTCCGCGAACGATGGCGTGTTAGCGGTCGCTTGGTTCAACGCAGAACACGCACTGAATCTGAAGGACAATGATGCGATAATCACTCTCCGCTTCAAGCCGACAAGTAGGATCAAAGACTTCAGCTTGACGCTTGATCGTAACGGCCAGGTCACTGATGCCGAGGGAACAGTTCTTTCTGGTATCACTCTGGAAATTCCAGCGGTAGATGCTGCGATGCCGACAGTGTTCACACTAGCACAGAATTATCCGAACCCGTTCAATCCATCCACCACAATTCAGTATGATCTGCCGGCTCTGGCCCACGTAGTCTTGGCGGTGTACAATACACTGGGGCAGACAGTACTGAAGCTCATTGATGAACAACAGAATGCCGGTACCTACAAAGTAAGGTGGGATGGATCAGGCGTTGCCAGCGGTATGTACTTCTATCGGCTACAAGCGGGGGAATTCATTGACACGAAGAGGATGATTCTGTTGAAATAAGTGAGCTTGGCTCTACTCTCATCATCACAACAGAGCCCGGTCGAGATTGGCCGGGCTTTTTCATTTCAGTCACAAATCATCTGGTGCCGTGTGCCAAAAAAGGAGTTCCTAGCGGTATGGGATCGATGGGGATGGTTGGGAGCGATGCATGAAAGGGAAAAGCAGCCAAATGTTGCTGGCTGCTTTTTTTAGCGAAAGCCTTTTGTATCCTCTCACCTTGCCAATGGCTGATCAAATTATTCGCTTTGCATTGGCCCCAGCGCAGGGCGCTGGTCAATCCCGCAAGATCCGTGCCTTCTACATCCCACTGTCTCCTGATCGTGCTTAAACGTTTCGGTCGCTCCTGCCCCCGCTACAAGCTGTGCTATGTTAAGAGTCAAGTGGGGATCAGAGAATAAAGTGATCCCTCTGCTATGCGCGATAGCTCGAAGCTTCGCAAGTCGTTCTTCGGTTATAGTCGGGGCGCCGTATACTAAAGAAAGAAGTAAGTGCTAGACTTCTTCACAGCTTGTAGAACGGTCGCCGCCGAGGACAGGAGCAATGATCTGCTCTTCTCTCACGATCCCACAAGACCCACTCGCCTGTTATCCGACGCCGATAACGTAACAGAAACGCTGCCTCAAATAGGTGTCTTCCCCTTGATTGAGATCCCTACGGGCGATGAAAACAAACAGTTAGGCTCGGGCAAAGTCCAAGCCTATATTCCCGCATGGGTTCAAAAGAGTTGGGGAAAACTAACAACGTACGCAGGTGGGGGCTTCTCGTACAATCCAGGGCTTGGACAAAAGAACTGGGGTTTCGCAGGCTGGCAAGCTCAATATGATTTTTCAGAAGTCGTCACTCTCGGTGGAGAAGTATTTTACCAGACAGCCAACAGCCAGGATTCCGAATCGAGTGGCGGATTCAACTTTGGCGGCTTCATCAATCTCAATGAAAATAATCACATTCTGTTCTCTCTCAGTCACAGTATTTCTGGTGCCGCCGCAATTACTGGCTACATCGGCTATCAACTCACGATTTGATTTGAGGGGAGGATCGTTGTGAGTATGGGAAAATTCCTCCCGCGCTACTCTCTCTAAAGAAGAATCCCCGTCCGCCTGTTTGGTACACGACGGCCGGGCGGACTCATCGGTGAAGATCGGTGGGGATTCTTTGTTTTACTCAGGAATTCTTCGATCATACCCGTATTTTCCCTCAGTTTGAAGAACCATTCCTAACATCCCGCTCTTGATGTGACGTTGACTTTTTCGTGATCATCCTTGTGCTTGAAGCAGTAGGACAGAAAGTTTTACGCTGTTGCGTTTCAGTCTGAACTGCAGTAGGTTGGTG